>DASXIG010000176.1:0-6240 GCA_036498105.1 Xanthobacteraceae bacterium
GAGGGGTCCTGAAAATAGAGTTGCAATTGGAACTGCGTTTGCACAGCCCTTTTTGTACTTTGGGCTGCTCGAAAGCCTCGGTTTTTCAGTAACTTATTGATGCTCTTGGACATTTCAAGAGCCTGGTGCGGACGCCGGGACTCGAACCCGGACGGGATTACTCCCAACGGATTTTAAGTCCGTTGCGTCTACCATTCCGCCACGTCCGCGTGGCATTCACCGCCTGCGCGCGGCGGTGAATGCCGGCGCGGCGCGCTACACTACTTCGCTAACACGTGCCCCCAGGTGGATTCCCAATCCTTGCCGTTGGGATCGATCGTCTTGCCATCCTTGTCGAAGAATTTGTTCGGCACCTGGAAGATTGCGATCATGGTGCCGCCGTTCGGGCACCAGGCCGAATGACGGCTGCCGGCCGGTCGCCAGACGAACTCGCCGGCCTTCACCTCGAGCCCGGCGTCGGGGCCCTCTTTATCGACCAGCGAGCCTTCCAGGACATAGGTCTGCTCGAGCAGCGCGTGCTCGTGGTCGGGCAGCGTCGCGCCCGGTTCCATCTTGAACAGGAAGGTGGCGATGCCGGTCTTCGGATCGAAATAGAGCGGCTTGATCTCGCAGCCGGGGAACTGCAGCTTCTGCCAGAGCATCTCCTCCGGCTTCACGTGATGTGAGAGTAGATCCTGCGGTTCGTCCTTGCGTGCGGCGGCGGTCATGGGCGTACTCCTTGTTTGCGTACCGCGATCCTAGCCGATCCAAAGCGGCCCGTGCAGGCTCAATCTCCACCTTCGCGAATCGGCGGCTGGAAGGCGAGCCCCGTATCCCAGGGGAAATAGATCCAGGTGTCCTGCGACACCTCGGTGATGAAGGTGTCGACCAGCGGCCGCCCCATCGGCTTGGCGTAGACGGTGGCGAAATGCGCCGACGGCAGGAGATCGCGGACCACGCGCGCTGTCTTGCCGGTGTCGACAAGGTCGTCGACGATCAACACGCCCTTGCCCTCGCCGCGCATCGACGTGATCTCGGGCGCGACACCCTTCAGCACCTGCAATTCACCTTGGTTTTTGTAGTCGTGATAGCTGGCGACGCAGATCGTCTCGATGATGCGCACGTTCAATTCGCGCGCCACCACCGCCGCCGGCACAAGGCCGCCGCGGGTGATGCAGACGACGGCGTCGAACGGCCCCGCCGCATGCAGCCGCCAGGCGAGCGCGCGCGCGTCGCGGTGAAACTGGTCCCACGAGACCGGAAAGATTTTCTCAGGGCGAACGCCGCCCTCAGGCTTCGGCATGTCTTTACTCTCCCCCTCGCCTACTCATGTAATTTCGCTTCGTGTGCGCGCTGACCTGTTTTTCCGTCATGCCCGGCTTTATGCCGGGCATCCACGTCTTTGGCCAAAAAGCAAGACGTGGATGGCCGGGACAAGCCCGGCCATAACGTGGGAACGGTTAGCTGACGCTTGCTTCCAATTTCGCTTTCACCATGACGAGCATGGCCTCGATCGCCTGCTTCGCCGCGGCGAGCTTTGCGGCGTCGCGCGACCGCACGACGATGTTGGTGTTCGCGCCCGAGGTCTCGTCGATGAACGGATAGCTGCCGATGATCGTGTCCGGATGCGCCTTGGCGATGGCGCCCAATTCGGTGCCGACATCGCCTTCCTTGGCGTCGGCGCGGATCGATTCCGACAGCAGCTTGGTGCCGGTCTTGAGCTTCGGCGCCACCTCGTCGAGCATGCCCTGCATCACCGCCGGAATGCCGGCCATGGTGATGACGTTGCCGATCCAGAATCCCGGCGCGCCGGACACCTTGTTGTGTACCAGCGCCGCCCCGTGCGGGATGCGCGTCATGCGCATGCGCGCCTCGTTGAGCTCACCGCCCATCTTGGCGACGCGCTCCTTCATGATGGCAACGGCCTCGGGGTGGAATTCGAGCGCCACGCCGAAGGCCTTGGCCACGCAGTCGGCGGTGATGTCGTCGTGCGTGGGGCCGATGCCGCCGGTGGTGAAGACGTAGGTGTATGCGCCGCGCAGGGCGTTGAGCGCCGCGATGATAGCCGTCTCGTCGTCGGAGACGACCCGCACTTCTTTCAGGTCGATGCCGAGGGCAGTGCAGTAGTCGGCGGTGTAGCCGATGTTCTTGTCCTTGGTCCGGCCCGAGAGGATTTCGTCGCCGATGACCAGCAGGGCCGCGGTGACGATTGGGTGTCCGGGCGGCGTGTCAGTCATGGCGGTTCCTTGCAGGCTCGCGGGCAAAAATCGCAGGCCAATCCTTGGCAGGGCCGCTTTAAAGCATGAACGATGGGCCACCGGAAGCGGGCGCCCGGCTTGTGCACCACGCCTTTCGATGCAGCGAGGCTATGGAATCTTCAGGGCGCAGTCGGCCGCACACCCTGGCCCCGCCGCCTAATTTACATTTGTGCCTAGTTCATTAGCCTTACTGCGCAGCTGCCGAGTTGACGCACCGCAATGCGTCCAACGGTCACTTTCGCGCGTTATGGTGTTCCGAGGCGCCTGCCCGGTAATCATTCTGGCCAAATCCTAGGCAGATATAGAGCGTCAGGGTCCTCGCCGGGTGTGGTTTCCGGGGTTGGCGCGAAGTTTGCTCCACTGAGGGTAATGGCAATGCGTTCGGATGGGACTGGGGGTCCGGGGAATGGCTGCCGCCTTCGATGAGATGAAGGGTCGAGACGGCGGTGTCCGTCCCGCCTATGGGGAACTGGCCCGCTGGCTCGAGGAAGTGCCGCCGGACGTGCTCGACTACCGGCGGCGCGAGGCGGAGCTGATCTTCCGCCGCATCGGCATCACCTTCGCCGTCTATGGCGAGGCGGACGCGCAAGAGCGGCTGATCCCGTTCGACGTGATCCCGCGCATCATGGCGGGCTCCGAGTGGAACATCCTGGAGAGCGGCCTCACCCAAAGGGTGAAGGCGCTCAACATGTTCCTCAAGGACATCTACGGCGCGCGCGAGATCCTGCGCGCCGGCATCGTCCCCGACGACCTCGTCTTCCGTAATCCGGCCTTCCGCCCGGAGATGAGCGGGCAGAGGGTGCCGCACGACATCTACGTGCAGATCGCCGGCATCGATATCGTGCGCGTGGACGCAGACACCTTCTACGTGCTTGAGGACAATGCCCGCACGCCCTCCGGCGTCTCCTACATGCTGGAGAACCGCGAGATCATGATGCGGCTGTTCCCGGAGTTGTTCTCGCGCCACCGCATCGCGCCGGTCGAGAACTATCCGGACGAGCTCTTGGCGACATTGAAGTCGGTGGCGCCGCTAACCGCCACGCGCGACCCGAACGTCGTGCTGCTCACGCCGGGCGTCTACAATTCCGCCTATTACGAGCACTCGTTCCTGGCCGACAAACTCGGCGTCGAACTGGTCGAAGGCCGCGATCTCTTCGTCAAGGACGAGATCGTGTTCATGCGCACCACGCAGGGGCCGAAGCGCGTGGATGTGATCTACCGCCGCATCGACGACGACTTCCTCGATCCCCTCACCTTCCGTCCCGATTCAGCGCTCGGCGTGCCGGGGCTGATGTCGGCCTATCAGGCCGGCAACGTCACGCTCGCCAACGCCGTCGGCACCGGCATCGCCGACGACAAGGCTGTCTACAGCTTCATGCCGCAGATCGTGAAGTTCTATCTCGACGAAGAGCCGATCCTCAAGAACGTGCCGACCTGGCGCTGCCGCGAGGAGGAACACCTCGCCTATGTGCTCGAGCATCTCAACGAGCTGGTGGTCAAGGAAGTACACGGCTCCGGCGGCTACGGCATGCTGATCGGGCCGACCGCGAGCAAGGTCGCGATCGAGCAGTTCCGCGCCAAGCTCAAGACCTCGCCGAAGAACTTCATCGCCCAGCCGACGCTGGCGCTGTCCACCTCCCCCACGTGCGTCGAGGAGGGCGTGGCGCCACGTCACGTCGACCTGCGGCCATTCGTGCTCACCGGCCGGAACGGCGTGCGCATCGTGCCCGGCGGCCTTACCCGCGTCGCGCTCAAGGCCGGCTCGCTGGTGGTGAATTCCAGCCAAGGCGGCGGGACGAAGGACACATGGGTGTTGGACGGATGATGATCGTGAGGCGCGCGTGCGCTCCCCTCCCCCCGAGCGATCTTCGCGCGGTGGGGAGGGGTCGGGGGTGGGGGGACTTTTTCCTCCGCACGAAGAGCCCCCTACCCCTGACCCCTCCCCGCCGCTTCGCGGGGGGAGGGGAACGCGCCCTGCCCGCAGCGATGGATGCTTGAATGCTCTCCCGTACCGCCGACAATCTCTACTGGCTGTCCCGCTACGTCGAACGCGCCGAATATCTGGCGCGCATCCTCGACGCCACGCAGCGCCTTTCGGCGCTGCCACTGACCTATGTCGGCACCAGCAATGAATGGGAATCGGCGGTGCTCACCGCCGGCTGCGCCGGCGCCTTCTTCAAGATCTACGACGAGGCGAACGAAGAGAACGTCACGGACTTCCTCGCCTTCTCCTCGGCCAATTCGTCCTCGATCAAGAGCTGCTTTGAGATGGCGCGTGGCAATGCCCGTGCCGTGCGCACCGCGCTCACCATGGAAATGTGGGACGCCATCAACGGCACCTGGCTCGAGCTCAAGCGCTACGGCAACGGGCCCACCTCACGCGAAGAGGTGTCGCGCTTCGTGCGTTGGGTCCAGGAATCCTCGCTGCGCTTCGACGGCTCCGCCTACCGCACCATGCTGCGCAACGACGCCTACTGGTTCTCGCGCCTCGGCGTCTATGTCGAGCGCGCCGACAACACCGCGCGCATCCTCGACGTCAAATACCATTTGCTGCTGCCGGAGAACGAGCGCGTCGGCGGCCCGCTCGACTATTTCCAATGGGCGGCGATCCTGCGCTCGGTCTCGGCGCTCACCGCCTACCATTGGGTCTATCGCGAGAGCCTCAAGCCCTGGCTGGTCGCTGATCTGTTGATCCTGCGCGAGGAGATGCCGCGCTCGCTTGCCTCCTGCTACGAGGCCATCGTGCGCAATCTCGACTCGATCGCGGGGGCCTATGGCCGCCAAGGCTCGGCCCAGCGGCAGGCGCGCGGCATCCGCACACGACTCCAGAACAGCCGCATGGACGGCATCTTCCAGCGCGGCTTGCACGAATTCATCAACGAATTCATCACCGAGAACAACCGCTTGGGCGCCAATATCACCGAGCAATTCCTGGTGTGAATGTGGCGTGAGCCCGCTCGCATTCCCCGCATGAGCGGAGCAAGTGGCGTGACCAGTGCAATGTGATCTACAATTCGGTTGACTTGAACCAGCCACGCCCCGTATGCGCATCCGCCTCTCCCACGCAACCACCTATCACTACGACACGCCGCCGACCGGCGTGACGCAGACTTTGCGGCTGACCCCGCGCAACCACGACGGCCAATACGTGGCCGCCTGGCGCATCGACCTGTCGGCCGATTGCCTGCTGCATCAGCATGAGGACGCCTTCGGCAACATCACGCACGCGTTCACCGCCGAGGGCCCGTTCAGCGAGCTGTCGGTTGCGGTCGAAGGCGAGATCGACACGCAGGACACCCATGGCATTGTGAATGGCACGGTCGAGCGGTTTCCGCCGAGCTTCTATCTGCGCGAGACGCAGCTCACTTTGCCCGACTCCGCGATCACGGAGTTCGCCGAGACCGTCCGCGCGGGCGCAGGCAACGACACGTTGACGCAGCTGCACGCACTGCTCACCGCGCTCAACGAGACGATGACCTTCGATGCCGACCCGACCGGTGTCGCGACCACCGCGGCGGAGGCGTTCTCGCTCGCGCGCGGTGTGTGCCAGGATCTCACCCATGTCTTCATCGCCGCAGCGCGCCAGATCGGCATCCCTGCGCGCTATGTCGGCGGACATTTCTTTCGCGGCGACGACGTCGTGCTGCAGGACGCAGGTCACGCCTGGGCCGAAGCCTATGTGGAGAAGCTCGGCTGGGTCGGCTTCGATCCGGCCAATGGCATCTCGCCCACCGATGCCCATGTGCGCGTTGCGGTCGGGCTCGATTACCTGGGCGCCGCCCCGGTGCGCGGCACACGCTATGGCGGCACCGGCGAGACATTGAAAGTCGCTGTCCGGGTCGATCAGGCGCGGCAGCAGTCCCAGCAACAGTCGCAGACATAGCGTTGCCGTGGACGGCCTCCCGTCGCTATAACCTTGCGGCCGGGCCAGAAAAAGACGGATCCTATGACGTATTGCTGCGGAATTCTCGTGCGCGACGGGCTGGTGATGATCGCCGACACC
>DASXIG010000177.1:0-2772 GCA_036498105.1 Xanthobacteraceae bacterium
GTCGCTCGGCGGGCGTGATCGCCTCAGGCGCATAGCGCCGCTTGTGCTTGAGCAGGTGCCGCAGATCCTCGTAGGCGGCGACGCGGAACAGCCAGTTGCGGCGCTGGAAACGAGCGGAGAGCTGAAAATCGGTCAGATAGGCTTGCCCATCGCTGCCTCGCAACCAGTTCTGCTCCTTTGCGAGGTCGTTGTGGCAGACGCCTGCGCGATGGAGCCGGCGCAATGCAGACTTGGCGGAGCGGAAGAACGGTTCATCGCCGTGGGGCTTGGCAAGGTGAAGGGGCAAGCCATCAATCCAGCCGCGCACCAGGGCTCTGCGCCCGCCGAAGAGGAGCGTCGGCGCGACGCCCAGCTTTTCCGCAGCGGCAAGTCCTTCGCGCTCGCGTGCGAAGAGATGGCGCGCCAGCGCAAAGCTCCACAATGGCACTTCGTCGATCCGGCGCAGCACGGCTGGCATCTCGCCTGCTGCTGTAATGAAACTGCCGCGCTCCACCGTCGACAGCGCGTCGCGCTTGAGCACCACGCCCTGCCGCCAGCGGCCGGCGACCTCGCGCGGTGACGGCGGGGTCATTCCGCCGCGACGGCAAAACCGCCGCTCATCCAGCGATCGAGGTCCGCAAGCGCGCGCCTGCTCAGCGCGCGTTTCTTCGCGAGCGTCTTCTGGGAACCGCGCAGGCGCTCGCCATGCTCGCCCTTCACTGGCCCGGCAGGCGGAGGGAACAGCCCGAAATTGATGTTCATCGGCTGGTAGGAACGTGCACCCTCCGCCACCGAGCCGGCCTCGTCGAGATGCCCGCCCGTGATGTGCGCCAGGAGCGCGCCATGGGCCGTGCTGGGCGGTGGGGGGAGGAGCTGCTCGCCCGCGCGCTCCGCGGCCGCGAACCGGCCGGCGAGGAGGCCTATGGCTGCCGACTCCACGTAGCCTTCGCAGCCAGTGATCTGGCCGGCAAAGCGCAGGCGCGGCTCGATTCGAAGCCGCAGACTCGCATCGAGGAGCTTCGGCGCATGCAAGAAGGTGTTGCGGTGAAGGCCGCCCAGGCGGGCGAAATCCGCTTTGCCAAGCCCGGGGATCGTGCGGAAGATGCGCACCTGCTCGCCGTGCCTGAGCTTGGTCTGGAAGCCAACCATGTTGAACAAGGTGCCGAGGCGATTGTCCTGGCGCAGTTGGACGACCGCATAAGGCTTGACGCTGGGCTGATGCGGATCGGTCAGACCGAATGGTTTCATGGGGCCGTGCCGCAGGGTCTCCCGCCCGCGCTCGGCCATCACTTCGATCGGGAGACAACCGTCGAAATAGGGCGTGCCTTCCCAGTCGTGGAATGCGACTTTCTCGGCGGCAAGCAGGGCATCGACGAACGCGTGGTATTGCTCGCGCGTGAGCGGGCAATTGATGTAGTCGGCGCCGGAGCCGCCCGGTCCTGCCTTGTCATAGCGCGATTGCAACCAGGCGACATCCATGTTGATGGACTCGCGGTGAACGATGGGCGCGATGGCGTCGAAGAACGCGAGCGCGCGCTCCCCGGTGCGCTTTGCGATGGCGTCCGCGAGCGCACGCGAAGTGAGCGGGCCGGTTGCGACAATCACGCTATCCCAGTCCGCAGGCGGGAGCCCGGCGACCTCTTCCCGGCGGATTTCGATCAGCGAATGCGCGGTAAGCGCCGCCGTGACGGCCGCGGCAAAGCCCTCGCGATCAACCGCAAGCGCTCCGCCGGCGGGAACCTGGTTGGTATCGGCGGCCTGCATGATCAACGAGCCGAGGCGCCGCATCTCCTCGTGCAGGAGACCGACGGCGTTGTGCTCCCGATCGTCCGACCGGAACGAGTTCGAGCATACGAGCTCGGCAAGTGCCTCAGTCTTGTGAGCCGCGGTGGAGCGAATTGGGCGCATCTCGTGCAGCACCACGCGGTCCCCCTTTGCGGCGAGCTGCCAAGCGGCCTCACACCCCGCGAGCCCGCCGCCGATGATGTGCACGGGAGCAGAACCTCTGCTTATCATGCAATCAAATTAGCAAGCGCAGGGGCAAATTTCACCAATCAGGGGCTTGCGCGAAAAGGGTAGGGGCGGGTTTAAAACCCGCCCCTATCACCCCGCAATATTGTGAGGCCAAAACGAAACCGCCCGCACGCGGCGGGCTGTTTCATCGTGCAGCGGATGGCTGCGTGATCAGCGGTGGGCGTCTTCCCAGGCGATGCGTGGGATATCCGAGCGCGTGATGCCGATGTCGGCGAGTTCGCGGTCGCCGAGGTGCGACAGCTCGTTGAGAGCCGCGTTGTAGCGCCGCCAAGCCTGCAGGAAATTGAAGATTTCGGCCAGCATGGACTGATCCTTTCTGGTTTCAGCGATTTATGCCTGATATGGAGTTCCATGCTGCGCTGCGGGAGGTTTTATGTTGCGGTGCAGATATGCGAAAAGCGCATGTATATGGTCACTGTTCTATCATGATTTCTGGTCGCTTGCGCAATGCTGGCATTGATTCTCCGAAATAACTTATGGAGCTATGCGCAAAAAGTAGAGCGAGTTCCAGCCAGGAGTGGGTTACAGCCCGTTTTAGCCCCAAGGCGCTGACGGGCCGCTCTGCATCAGAGGCGCCGCAAGTGCGTCGGCCTTTATCCAAGGCGCTGCGTGTCAATTCAATGCAATGCCGCTTTCGGCGACGATGGGAGCCCAGCGGGTAAGCTCCCTGCGCACGAGGGCTTGGAGCTGCTCGGGCGTGCTCGTGGCGATGCTAATCCCCGACCGTTCGAGCTTATCGGCAATGGCGGGATCGGCGTA
>DASXIG010000178.1:0-5266 GCA_036498105.1 Xanthobacteraceae bacterium
TCGATGCCAGCCGTGCTCAGCAGATGGTTAAAGTGCCTCGGGCGGCCGGTGTGGCGATAGCTCTTCGCGTGCGCGGACGGATTCACACGGGATGGCTCCAAAGCGAGCGCCATCGCCAACTCCTGTACTGACGTGCACCCCGCCCGATTAAGAATATCTTAACTAATATTAACCCCCGTGCAAGGGATAAAGATGCTGCCGTGCACGATATCGGATCGCACTCGGTAATCCGCCGCGGAATGGTTAACGATCACGCCAGTGGCCGCGGCCGGACTCGAACCGGCACTCCGGTTTCCCAGAAGCAGATTTTAAGTCTGCTGTGTCTGCCATTCCACCACGCGGCCGCCGATCGATCCCTACCACTCATCGCCAAGCAAGCGGAAGCGCTTCGCACCTTGTGGACCCTCTGGCCCCACCCCGCGTAAGCTGGAGCATGCGGAAGCGAAAGAGGGGAAGGGCATGCGCCTGAAGGATAAGGTCGCGATCATCGTCGGCGCTGGGCAATCGCCAGGCGAAGGAATGGGAAATGGACGCGCTACCGTGCTGCGCTTCGTTGAGGAGGGAGCCAAAGTGCTCGCGGTGGACAGTAATATCAGTTCCGCCGAGGATACGGCGGCCATGGCGCAGGGAAGGGGAGGGGAATGCGCCACATTCGAAGCGGACGTTTGCAATGAAAAGACGCTGGCCGCCATGGCAAATGCGGCGCGGCAGCGCTGGAGCCGTGTCGATGTGCTGCACTACAATGTCGGCGTGAGCATTACCGGAGGCGATGCTCCGATTGACGAGATCACGGAGGAAGCTTTCGATCGCATCGCGGCCATCAATTTGCGCGGTGCCATTATGGCCTGCAAGCATGTCCTGCCGATAATGCGAACGCAGCGCTCGGGCGTGGTTACGATGATCTCATCGGTTGCCGCCTGGGAGCAGTATCCAAATGTGGTCTACAAGGCGACCAAAGCGGGAATGATCGCATTTACGCAACAGATCGCGATTCAGAACGCCGAATTCGGGGTGCGAGCCAACGTCATTCTTCCCGGGCTGATGGATACGCCCATGGCAGTTGATACCCGGGCCCGAGCCACTGGAAAGACCCGCGCGGAAATTGCGGCAGCGCGAAATGCGCGGGTGCCGCTGCGCCACAGGATGGGAACTCCCTGGGATGTCGCAAACGCGGCGGTGTTTCTCGCCTCTGATGAGGCTGATTTCATCACCGGGGTCGCTCTCCCAGTCGACGGGGGTGCCCTGGTCCACATCAACTGAATTAGGCACTGCCATGCACAAAGACCACGATTACGGCATATTCCACGCCCATTTAGACTCCCGGGCGAACCGCAGCGAAAATCACTGCGTGCACAAGATCTGCGTGGAGTGGTGTCCGTCATATGCAGCCCGGGAACGCTGACCGAAAGTGGGCCGCCGGCGGCGCCGCACATACACTCGGCGCTTTCATGGCCAGTGTATCGCTCATGGGTTGTGCAACACCCGGTGATAGCTCGCTCACGCTGCTCGTGGATCCGGGCAAATACCAATACTCGACCTGCGAGCAGCTGGCCGGTCAAAGAAAAGGCTGGTCGACTCGCGAGCGGGACCTGAAACAGCTGATGGACAGGGCGGAGCAAGGGGCCGGAGGAGCGGTCGTGAATGTCCTCGCCTATAAGGCCGATTACGTAGCTGCGACCGAAGAGCTCAAGATACTGGACAAAGCTGCCCGGTCAAAGAATTGCGCTTCACCCGAAAATTGGGGCAGCAACTCCGCGATCAGGTGAATTGCCGTCTCTGCATTGCAGATGCACAGCCTCGTTCAGCCTAAAGCTTGGCGGGCCATTGACGCCCCTCTGGCAAGCGCTTCGAGCTTGGCCGCTGCGGTGTGGCGGTGCATGGGCGCCATTCCGCAATTCGTGCTCGCGATGATCTTTTCCTTGGCCACGTGTCTGGCCGCTTCGGTAATGGTAGCGGCCACCTGCTCCGGGGTCTCGATTGCATCTGTCGCCACATCGATCGCGCCAACTTGCACGTCCTTGCCTTCGAGCAGCTTCAGCAACTCCATTGGGACGCGAGCATTCCTGCATTCCACAGAGACCTGATCTATGCGGCTCCCGGCGAGCGCCGGAAAAATCTCCTCATATTGCCGCCATTGCAGTCCAAGCGTTGCTTTCCAGTCGAGATTCGCTTTGATCCCGTAGCCGTAGCAGATGTGAACAGCCGTGGAGCAGCTCAGCCCCTCGACGGCCCTGTGCAAGGCCTCGATACCCCATTCTCGAACCTCGCGCATGTAGACGTTGAAAGCCGGCTCGTCGAATTGAATGAGATCAATGCCATCGGTTTGCAGCGCTCGAGCCTCGGCGTTGAGCAGATCAGCGAACGCCATCGCCATCTTGATCCGATCGCCGTAGTAGGCATCCGCAATGGTGTCGACGAGGGTCATGGGGCCTGGCAGCGTGAACTTGAGCTGGCGACGGGTGTGAGCGCGCGCAAGCCGCGCTTCGGACGCGTGTACGCGCCCCTTAAGCCGCAAGGCGCTGGTCACTGTGGGGACCATTGCCTTGTACCGGTCGGCGCGAATGCCGATCTCGACGCGCTGCGAAAAATCGATGCCGTCGATGGATTCGAGAAAGCCGTGAACGAAGTGTTGGCGCGACTGCTCGCCGTCGGTGACGATATCGATGCCGGAATCCTCTTGCAGCTTGAGCGCCAGCAAGGTCGCATCGCGCTTGGCCTCGTCCAGCGCGGGCCCGGAGGGCTGCCATGCGGGCCATAACCGGTTTTGCTCCGCGAGCCAGCTAGGTTTCGGCAGACTGCCCGCTATGGTGGTCGGAAATAGCGACACGTGGGAGCGATCTCGATGCGTCAGGTCGGATTCCAGCCATAGAGCCAATCATACCGGGCAAGCAATCCTCTTTGACGCATGGCGAGGCTCGCGAGAGTGCGCAGAAATGTCTCAGCGCCGCCCATGTGATAAATGGTCCCATTGCGGCGTGCAGCGCGTTGGATACGGGCGGTGCGCCTGTACCGCCGGCTTTCGTAGCGTCGTAGCGCACTCGGGGGCTCGCTGGGTGTTTCGGCGAGGGATCCTGCCAGAACGGCCGCGTCCTCGATAGCGGCAGCGGCCCCCTGCGCAAGGTACGGCAGCATCGGATGGGCAGCATCACCCAACAAGGTGACCGCGCCCTTACCCCACGAGATGAACGGCTGGAGGTCGAACAGCGCCCATTTGCGCCAGTTTTCCGGCGCCGCAAGGATGGCACGCGCCGATGCTGGCCACATTCCGGCGGGGTAGCGGGAGAGGATTTCGGCTCGATCCCCTGGTGCACTCCAGCCTGATTCACGCCAATTGTCACGGATGATCGCAACGATGTTGGTCACGCTGCCTCCCCGGACCGGATAGTAGACGAGATGGGCGTGACGCCCCAGCCATAGATGGACGTCGGGGCTCGCAACATCCGAGGCTGCCGCGCCAGCGGCGGCCAACGCCCGCCACGCGGTGTAATGTGCAAAACGCGGTTCCTCGCGATGCCCGAGACGCCGGCGTAAATTCGACCACAAACCATCGGCGCAGACCAGGGCCATGCCGCGCTCCTCGCCGGCGCGGTGAGAAGTAGTTGTGGAAACCGTAACGCCATCCTTGTGAGATGCGAAATCCTCGACTCTGGTCCCCAGGCGCAGCGAAATATCAGGGTTGCCGCTGACCGCATCGGCCAGGGTGGACTGCAAATCGCCCCGGTGAATGACCCAGTATGGCGCGCCATAACGCTTCTCCACCGCGCCAGCGAGCGACGCGCGCGCTAGCACGCGAGCGGTGCGCGCATGCATGACTATGAGCTCGGTGGGCGCGACAACGAATGGCCGCAGCTGCTGCTCCAGTCCCAGGGAAATGAGAATGCGTGAGGCATTCGGCGACAGCTGAATGCCCGCACCCAGCTCCCCGACCCCCTCCATCTGCTCAAAGACAATGACGCGAAAGCCACGTTGGGCAATTGCCAATGCCGCCACGAGCCCGCCGACCCCGGCTCCAGCAATCATGACGGTTCGGGAAGCAGTCACGGACCGGTCAACCCGCAATCAGGCGGCTACGTTGTCGGGCAGTGTGCATTCGGCTGGACGGGCAGCGCGAGCGCCAAGCGCGGCGTCATAACGAAACAGGGTGGAGCAGTAGGGACAGATGATCTCGGCGGCATCTCCCATGTCAAGGAACACGTGCGGATGATCAAAGGGCGGCAGCTCACCAATGCACATGAACTCCCGGGCACCTATCTCGATCAGGGGGACGCCCGGCGTGTTATGAAAGTGAGGAACAATGCTTTCCGCCACGATTCTATCTCGTTCAGCAATCGGGAATCAGCAGCGCCGGCAGTATCGATGCCGCACCTGCGCCTGCCCGCAGTCGAGGCTGCGGCAGCTGCATTCTGTGGTTCCTATTTGCCATAGGGTTAATGGGTTAATACCCGGATCGGCACGTTTTATCCGCTTGTAAGGCACGCGCCAATCCTCCATATCCAATCCTGGGATGTTCGGATCATAATTATCATAATTATTCGCCGCATGAACGAAGCCGCTGGCTCATGAGCCGTGGGCGGCTCGGTTCCGTCGAAGAAAGGAGTAGTAGAATGAGCGGAGCTCGGATCGCGGTGCCGCTCGGGGTTGCCGTGGCGCTAGCCGTGGCCTCAGCCGCCGTTCTCCCGCATGCCTACGAAGCCGAACGCTTGATCTCCATTCAGGACGATCCCGTGGCGCTCGCCGATCACGCGGTTACACACTCACTGAATTCGACCGTGGCTGAGCGCGAAATCAAGGCGGCTCTCGCCGCGAAGGACGTAGACTTGGCCCAGAGCTTCGTCGACCTCGCGCGCGACAACCACGTGGCGATTGATGCTTCCCTCTCTGACAGGGTGAGGCAGGCGAGTGCTGAGGCTGCGACGCTGTCCCACTCGATCGACAGCTTTGCGCACGGACTTTTCACAGGCGAGCCGGACGATCTCGTAGGGCTTGCCGGGACAGCGGTAGGAGACCTGTTTGTTTTTGGCGACATACGCGATGCGGCGCGGGAAGGAAGCCGGCTTGCAACCGGCCAGCAGGCGGACGAGCTTATATTGGGTCTCGCCGGAGTCGGACTGGCGGTGACCGCCGGAACCTACGTCACGGTCGGGCTTGCAGCTCCGGCGCGGCTCGGTCTGACGGTGCTCAAGGCAGCCGGCAAAACCGGCCGGATGGGTGGCCGCATGGCGGTCTGGATCGGGCGATCGTTGCGCGAAATCGTGGATTGGGGGGC
>DASXIG010000179.1:0-30427 GCA_036498105.1 Xanthobacteraceae bacterium
TCGCTGAATTCGCCCTTCAGCAGATGCGGAATGCCGCATGCAAATTCGACGACCTCAAGCCCGCGCTGGATGTCACCTTTGGAGTCGGCCATGGTCTTGCCGTGCTCGGAAGAGAGGAGCTGGGCAAGGCTGTTTAACTCCTTCTGTGCGAGCTCGAGAAACTTGAAAAGAACGCGTGCGCGGCGCTGCGGGTTGGTTGCGGCCCACGCGGGTTGAGCTGCTTCGGCGTTGGCGATGGCGCGTTCCACTTCCGATTTGCTCGCGAACGCGACTTTGGCCTGCACCTCACCCGTGTTCGGGTTGAACACATCGCCGCTGCGGCCCGATGTTCCCGCCGCGACCTTGCCGTCGATGAAGTGGCCGATCTGGCGCATGGTTTCCTCCCAGAGCTGCGGCCTTGCACGCGCATGCGAGGGCCGCTTCCGAGCTTTGAAATAGCGCAGCTCTCGACCTCGCGCAAAGCGCTAGCGGGCGCGCGCCAGGCGTTCAGGCGGAGCTGTCCGCGTGGATTGCGCCGACACAAAATGCGGCATCACCTGCGCCGCAAACAGGCGCATGGACGCTTGCGCGTCGCGAATGTTCAACGTGCCGAAATTGATCTGCAGCGACGCATGCTCGAAATTGCCAACGCTTGCGGTCACGCGTTCGATGATGGCCCTGATCTCGCTCGGCGTGCCGACCCATGCCCCACCAGATTCGATCTGGCCATCGAGCGTGAACGACGCAAGCTTGCGCATGGAGCTCTCGTAACCGCGATAGTCCTTGGAGCTGGTTCCCGCAATCCAGTCGCTCACCCCTTCATTGAGGGCACGAAAATATTCCTCGAAGGGCCCGCGCGCGATCTCGCGCGCGAGACGGGGGTCCTCGTGGCAGAACATATGGAATGCGATCACCACTTCACCATCGCCAGGATGGCCCGCGCTGCACCAGGCCTCGCGATAGGCCAATATGAGCGGCCCCAGCGGGCCGATCGGGATGGCCATCAGTGCGTACCCCATAGTGCCGGCAAATTCGAAGGACTCGGGGGTCTGCGTTGCGGCGATGTAGAATTTTGGTCGCGGCTTCTGGGTCGGCCGCGGCAAGGATGTCACGTTCTCGAATGAGTGGAACTGGCCGCGATGGGTGGCGTTCTCCTGGGTCAGCAAAAGCTCGACCTGCTCGAGACCTTCACGAAAACGCGCGTGGGATTCATCGGGCGAAATTCCAAATCGCCGGAACTCATGCGGCAGGAACGCGCGCGCAAATCCAACGTCGAGACGTCCGCCCGAGATGCCGTCCAGCATCGCGATCTCGCCCGCGAGCTTCAGCGGATGATTGAACACCGGTAGCACCGCGCCCGTAACGAGGCGCATGGTCGTGGTCCGCTGTGATACGGCAGCGAGAAAAAGGAGCGGGTTAGGGCTGTAGCCGCCATAGCGTTCGAAATAATGCTCGACCGTGCGCGCATGCGTGAAGCCCAGCTGTTCCGCTTCCTCAGCGACGGCGAGCGACTCGGCGAAATAATCCCGTGCCCCTTTGTTGGTATGATCGACGGCCGGAAAAAACTGCACCCCGAATTCCATCTCGCGCCGTCCTTCCCATTCCTCCCGATCAGAGCAGTGATTATGAAGAATGCCGGCACTATAGGCCCGCATGCCTCCGCGTCAATTGAGACGAACACCCTCGATCCAGGAACTTGTCCAGTCGAGGCATGTTGCTTGCCTGCATGCAGTGATATAACGCGCCTCCGCGCGATCCTTTGACATCATGCAGACCACAACTGTTGCTCCTCATCCCGGCATGGCGGCCGCCAAAGGTCGTCCGCGCAGCAAATTCTGGGCGCTCTCCTTGGGAAGCATCGGTGTCGTCTACGGCGACATCGGAACAAGTCCGCTCTATGCATTTCGCGAAGCGGTCACTGCCGCAGCAGCGGGGGAGGCCTCCATGCCGCGCGAGGCGGTTTTCGGCGTGCTGTCACTTATTCTTTGGGCCCTGATCATCGTTGTTACGCTTAAATACGTGCTCATCCTTCTACGCGCCGATAACCGGGGTGAAGGCGGAACCCTGGCGCTGATGGCACTTGCACAGGGCGCGCTCAGCAGGCGCGCCGGTGTCATGGCGCTCTGCGGGATTGTGAGCGCGGCGCTTTTCTATGGCGACTCCATGATCACCCCGGCTCTGTCGGTGCTGTCGGCTGTCGAAGGCTTGAAGGTGGCGACACCCGCGTTCGAGCCCTACATCGTCCCCCTCACCGTGGCGATACTGGTCGCTCTGTTTGCAGTGCAGTCCACCGGCACAGCCAGGGTCGCCGCGTTCTTCGGCCCGATCACTTCGGTCTGGTTCGTCAGCATTGCTATCCCCGGCATGCTGGCCGTGCTTGGAGATCCCGAGATCCTTCTCGCGTTCAATCCGGTCTATGGCGTGCGTTTCCTGGGCGGGCACGGAATCATCGGGCTTTTCACGCTCGGCGCGGTATTCCTGGCCGTGACCGGCGCGGAAGCGCTCTATGCCGACCTCGGTCATTTCGGGCGCCGGCCAATCCAGACCGCCTGGATCGGACTCGTCCTTCCATCCCTTGCGCTGAATTACCTTGGCCAAGGCGCGTTGATGCTGGCAAATCCGAAGGCGATCGAGAACCCCTTCTTTCTTCTCTATCCCGACTGGGCGCTGCTGCCCATGGTCGTGCTTGCCACCGTGGCTACCGTGATTGCAAGTCAAGCCGTCATCAGCGGCGCCTACTCTATCACCCATCAGGCGATCCAACTCGGTCTGTTGCCGCGGCTCGAGATTCGCCACACCTCGGAAGCGCTGTACGGCCAGATCTACATGCCGCGCATAAATTGGTTTCTGCTCGTCGGCGTCCTGTTGCTGGTGGCTCTGTTCCGGTCCTCCAGCGCGCTGGCGTCCGCTTACGGCATCGCGGTCACGGGTACCATGGTGGTGACCGGGGTGATGGCCCTGGTGGTGATCTGGAAGGTGTGGAATTGGTCATTGCTTGCTGCCGCTGCCCTGATGCTGCCGTTCCTGCTCATAGACCTCACTTTCCTTGGCGCAAATCTTCTCAAGGTCGTCGAAGGCGGTTGGGTCCCGCTCGCGTTCGGCGGGTTGGTGATGACGGTGATGTATACTTGGCGGCGCGGTACTCGCCTTCTGTTCGAGAAGACGCGCAGGCAGGAGATTCCGCTCGCCGATCTCGTGCGCATGCTCGAAAAGAAGCCGCCCGTGCGCGTGCCAGGCACAGCCGTCTTTCTCACCAGCACGCCTGAAAGCGCGCCGACCGCGCTCATGCACAGTCTCAAGCACTACAAGGCCCTGCACGAGCACAATGTCATCCTGACCATCCACACAGAGCAGGCACCGAAGGTCGACGCGGCTGAACGAGTCGCCATCGAACGGGTCGGAGAGACCTTTACGCGGGTGCTGCTGCGCTTCGGGTTCATGGACAGGCCGAACGTCCCGAGGGCGCTCGCGATCGCACGCAAGCTCGGCTGGAGTTTCGACATCATGTCGACCTCGTTCTTCCTGTCCCGTCGCGCGCTCAAGCCGGCCGCGCGCTCCGGCATGCCGCGATGGCAGGACCACCTTTTCATCATGCTGGCACGCATGGCCAATGATGCAACCGACTATTTCCAAATTCCGACCGAACGGGTAGTCGAGGTGGGAACTCAGGTCACAATCTGAAAGCATATTGCTGCTGCGAGCACGCAACCATGTTGATGCGTTCTTGAGCGGATCCGTCAAAAGGGAGCACACGAAATGCCGGCACAGCTTGGTAGAGAAAACGTTCGCGACCTGGAGCCGCAAGAAGTCGCCCGCGGTCTTGCCGAAGGCAAGATGCTGCTCATCGACGTCCGCGAGCCCAACGAAACCGAAGTCGAGCGGTATCCGGAAGCCTTCTATCTGCCGATGTCCGAATTCGATCCGGCTGCAATTCCAGATCCGGAAGGTCGCCAGGTCGTCTTCGCCTGCCGGTCCGGCAATCGATCGGTCACGGCCTCCCTGATGGCCCAAACCGCCGGACTGCCATACGATGCACATCTCGCGGGCGGCATAAAGGCCTGGAAGGAGGTCGGCTTGCCGACGGAAACCTGATTGCACGTGAGATGATGCTCCTGATGAACCGGCACGGTCCTTCTGAGCACAGGCCGGCGCTTGCTCTGGCGCTCTTGGCGGCGATGACCGTCCTCCATCCTGCTGCCCTTTCCGCGGCAGATCACGTTGTCAACGTCTACAACTGGTCCGACTATATTGCGCCGCGAGTCATTGAAGATTTCAGTAAAGAGACCGGGATCAAGGTGCGTTACGACACCTTCGATTCCAACGACACCCTGGAGACCAAGCTTCTGGCCGGCCGGTCCGGTTACGATGTGGTCGTACCCACGGGATATTTCCTCGAACGGCAGATCAAGGTCGGCATTTTTCAGAAGCTTGACAAGCAGAAGTTGCCGAACTTGGCGAACATCTGGCCGGCAATAGCCGAGCGCCTGGCAAAATACGATGCCGGCAACGCGTACGCCGTCAACTATATGTGGGGAACGACTGGGATCGGGTTCAACTCCGCCAAGGTGAAACAGGCGACAGGAGCGGCGAGCGGAATAGACAGCTGGGCGACCGTATTCAAGCCCGAGAGCCTCGCGCGGTTCAAGGCTTGCGGCGTGCACATGCTGGACGCGTCCGACGATATCTTTCCGGCAGCGCTGCATTATCTCGGGCTTGATCCCAATTCCACCAACGATTCCGATCTGCAAAAAAGCGCCGATCTCATCATGAGCATACGGCCGTTCGTGCGGAAGTTTCACTCCTCCGAATATATCAACGCCCTTGCGTCGGGAGAGATCTGCCTGGCGGTCGGATTCTCCGGCGATATCAAACAGGCGCAGAAGCGCGCCGCCGAGGCGAAAAATGGGGTGGAAATCGGTTACGCGATCCCCAAGGAGGGGGCGCAACTATGGTTCGACAACCTTGCCGTCCCCCGCGATGCAAAAAACGTGGAAGAAGCGTACGCATTCATCAATTACTTACAGAAGGCGGAGGTCGCGGCCACGAATTCCAATTTTGTGTCCTATGCCAACGGCAACCTTGCCAGCCAGAAATTCATCGACAAGTCCATCATGGAGGACAAAACCATTTATCCCGACGACGCCATGATGAGCCGGCTTTATGTCATTAATGCCCACGATCCGAAGACCGAACGGCTCATGAATCGGCTCTGGATTCGGATCAAGACCGGCACTTAGGACTCTACCGCCAGCGGCGGTGCACCCATAGCCATTGCTCCGGATGCTCGCGCACCCAGCCCTCGATCACCGCGGTGATCGCCTGCATGGTGCCTTGCACGTCGATCCTGCCTTCCGCGTCCCGCCGCGGCTCCACGCGTTCCGAAAGCTCGGCACGAAAGCGCTGGCGATCGGGCAGACGCACGACACGGGTGCCATAGATCGGGCACTCCAAATGCCGGGCAAGACGGGCAATGAACGGGTTGGCCTTGCACGGGCGGCCGAAGAAGGTCACGTCCACGCCGTTGACGTAGTATTGATCGACGAGCATGGCGACGCGCCCGCCACTCTCCAGAATACGGGCGAGCTTGAAGGGCGCGTCAAGAGAGGTGGGCACGAGCGTCCCCATGCTGCCTCTGCGGATCCTGATGACGGCATCGCTCACCGCGCCGATGTTGGGCCGGCGATATAGGACGGTGGCATCGAGCGCAAACCTGGTCGCAATGAGGGCCGGCAGCTCCCAGTTCGCGAGATGCGCGGCAAAGATCAAGGCCGGCTTGCCTCGCAAGCGCTCGAAGCCTTCCGCAGTATCGAGCGTGTAGGCAATGTCGCCGGCCTCATGCCGCGGCGGCGGGAAGATTTGCAGGCGGTCGATGTGGGCGAATTCAGCCGCAACCCGCCCGAGATTGTCCCAGACGCCGCGCAGTATGTTCTCGATCTCGCCTGCCGACTTCTCCGGAAAGGCCGCGGCGAGGTTGGCGCGGCCAATGCGGTGCTCCTTGAGCCGCGGACCGGCGCTGCGCATGAAGGCCGCGGCAAAATCGGACATCGCTTTCCGATCGATCGCACGGATCGCGCGCAGCGTTCCGACCGCGAGCCATCCGGCGAGCGTGTCGATGGCGGCCTTGAGTTCCCGCCCGGCGGGAAGGGCGTTAACGGAGATCATGCGGGTTGCCGGTAATCAAAAGCCGACGATGATCTTCCCGAACACCTGCCGGCTCTCCAGCCGCGCGAGCCCGCGGTCGAATTCGGCAAGCGGCACCACCGTGTCGATCACCGGCAACAGCCCGCTCGCCATCTTGGCCAGGCTCTCGCGGATGTTGCGCAACGAGGCGCCGAACGAGCCGATGATGCGATACTGCTGCCGAAACAGCTGCATCAGATTAATGGTGGCCAATGGGCCGGAGGTTGAGCCGCAGGTGACCAAGCGGCCGCCGCGCTTGAGGCAGAACAGCGAGCCGTTGAAGGTTTCTGCTCCCACATGCTCGAACACGACATCTACGCCTTTCTTTGCCGTGATCTTGCGAACGACGCCTTCGAAGCGTTGGGTGCGATAATTGATGACGTGGTCGGCACCGAGCGCCTTGGCCTTTGCAACCTTCGCATCGTCGCCGACCGTGGTAATGACTCTGCATCCGGTCGCTTTCGCCATGAGAATGGCGGCGGTTCCGATGCCGGAGCCGCCGGCATGTACGAGCACGCTCTCGCCCGGCTCGAGCTTGGCGTTGTCGAAGAGCATGTGCTGCACCGTGGCAAAGGCGATGGGCGCGCAAGCAGCATCGCGCATGGAAACTCCCTCGGGGACAGGAAGAACCAGACGCGCAGGCATGTTCACGAGATCGCGCGCAAAACCATCGATATGAAATCCCATGATCCCGCCGACATTTTCGCAAAGATTATCGCGACCTTCCTTGCACGCCTTGCAGCTACCGCAGGTCAAGGCGCCGTACATGACAACGGGATCTCCCGGCTTGAACGTGCCGTCCGCCGATCCAACCGCAGCGATCTCGCCAGCGGCTTCCACGCCCACCACCACCGGCATCTTGCGCTTGGCGAAGGCCATGCCGCGATAGCCCCATAGATCGAGGTGATTGAGACCCACCGCTTTGACCGTGATCTGCACTTCCCCAGCTGCAGGCGGCGGCGGAGCCGGCTGGTCGGTCAGCTCGAGCTTGCGATCGGCCACCAGTGCAAGCGCCCGCATGGGTCAGGCAGGCTCACCGCTGATCACGAGCGAGACGTTCTGGCCCCCGAATCCGAAGGAGTTGGAAAGGGCGTGCCTGACTTTGGCATCGCGCGCCACTTTGGGAACAACGTCGAGCGGAATTGCCGGGTCAGGCAGGTTGTAATTTATCGTTGGCGGCAGCCGCTGATGCTGCAATGTCAAAAGCGTGAATACCGCTTCGACCGCTCCCGCCGCTGACAACGTGTGTCCGATCATGGATTTGTTTGACGAGACCGGGATGGATTTCGCGCGTTCGCCGAATACCGACGACATACCGATATATTCCATCTTGTCGTTCTCGGGCGTCCCTGTTCCGTGCGGATTGACGTACTCGATGTCGTCAGGCGTGAGCCCGGCATCCGTTATCGCATTACGGATGCAGCCGATAATCGCCTTGCCATCGGGGCTCGATCGCGTGCGATGAAACGAGTCCGCCATCTCGCCGCACCCGGCGAGTGCGCCCAAAATCCTTGCCCCGCGCGCCTTCGCCGATTCATACGTCTCGATAACGAGGGCAGCGGCACCCTCCGCCATGACGAAGCCATCGCGATTTTTTGAGAACGGCTTTGCCGCTGCCTCCGGCGGATCGTTGGCCGTCGAGAGCGCCGAGAGGAGCGAAAAGCGGATCAGGCATTCCGGGTTCACCGAACCGTCGGTGCCGATGCACAGCGCCGCTTCGGCCTCTCCGCGCCGGAGCGCCTCGACCCCGAGCTGGATCGCGCTTGCGCCGGAGGCGCAGGCCGTCGATACCGAAATCGGTGAACCTTTGGTGCCGAAGCGATCGGCCAGGTGCTCGGCGACCGAGCCGAGCAGGCAACGCTCGTGAATGGCGTGAAAACGCCCCGACGCGCTTGCACGCAGGAGATCCGGGTATCCTATGGTATCGTTCGCCCCTGATGCGGCGGCCAATGTATCGCGATGGGGCCATTCCATCTCGACCGGCGCAACCGCAAGAAACAAGGGGCCTGGAAAATCGCCCTTCGCGCCGATGCCGGCCTCGCTGATCGCCTCTTGCGCGGCGAGAGCCGCCATGCGCTCGCCCAGCTCGGTGGAGCAGAAGGGCTCCACCGGCAGGAAGTCGACCGTGCCTGCAATGGTGGTCTTGAGCGCTTCGTTTGCAAACCGGGTGATCCGATGAATGCCTGATTGGCCGGCGACCAATCTGGTCCAATTGTCCACCTTGCCTGTCCCCAGCGATGTGATCACGCCCATGCCGGTGACGACTACGGTGGGACGCCGGTTGCTGCTGCGTGCGGAGGCCATGCTCGTCTTATCCTTCAGCTGGCCGCATCGAGCAATGCCATGCCCTCGCCCCGCCAGTGGCCGATCGAGGTCACGGCGATCTGGTCGACGGCACCGCCGTACGGCTGTTCCACTCCTGATGAATCCAAGGGCGGGAACAGCTTGTGGTGACGAAGCATAATGGCGGCGATCGCAATATTCATAGCGAATTGAGGCTCAAAACCATGCCCGATATAGCTGCCGGTCGCCCGCACCGGCAAGCTTGGAAGGCTCTTGAGCCAGGCGCGCTCCTCCCGCGTTCCTGGCTCCGTGCCGGTTGCGCCCGATATGACTGCCACCGGGGCGGTACTGCGCAGCGCGGCGAGTTGCTGCCACATGCGCGCGAGCGCCTCAGTCACGGACGACGGCGGTCGGCGCGATCGTTCGGACAGAACCGCAAGCAGCCGCGCCACCGGTCGTGCGCCGCGCGCTTGCGCGTGGGCGCGCTCTTCCAGCACCAGGAAGGCCCCGATCGAGCCGAGTACCATGCCAGGCGAGTCGGTGCGCTCCCACACCGGCTCGAACGTGCCGCGCCGCAAATATCCGCCGGCATCGTAGAGCAACAGCAAGTCCTCGCGCTCGCCGTTGTATGAGCCGCCTACAAGCGCTAGCTCGCTTTGTCCGGCGCGGATCCGCGCCGTTGCAACGCGAACCGCGTCGACGCCCGCTCCTTCCTCGCCCATGAAACTGCGGGAGGAACCGGTGACGCCGTGCACAATGGAGATGTTGCCGGCGAGCAGATTGGAAAGCTGCGCCAGGAAAAGCGTCGGCCGCAGATCGCTCATGAGCCTTTCATTGAGAAATGCACCCGGGTTTGCCGCCTTCGATTTGTTGGTCAGAACCGAGCCGTCGACTGCGACGTCGCGTTCCCCGCCGGCGGCGGCAACGATCATATCCATGCGCGCAAGCAACTCGGCATTGCCCTTGACGCCAGCATCCTCGAGCGCAAGGCCGGCCGCATAAGTGCCGATCCGCTGCCAAGCTTCCATCTGGCGCTGGTCGCCCTTCTTCGGGATCTGGCGATCGAGTACGAGTGGCGCCAGGGGATGAACCAGATAAGGCGCAAATGTCTCGGCATCGACCTTGATGCGCCGCTCTGCGAATCCCTGCCGGTGCGCTTCGGGTCCTTCACCCAAGCACGACACAATCCCGATGCCGGTGATCCAGACTTCCCTCGGCAAATCAGCCATTGGCGAGCGCCCCAACCGGGAACTCCAGGATGGTGGCCATCTTTTCCATGTTGGTGCGAAATTCGGGGTTCGGGAATTCCACAAGCCGAAACGTTATTTCGGCGTTGCAGGCGAGCTTGCCGTCGCAGCGGATCTCCGCCTTGGTGATGGCGAAGCCCGAGCCTTCATGCAGGAGCTTGGCCGAGAGATCAAGTTCCTGCCCCGGCTTCACGAAGGAGCGCAACTTTGCTTCGCGCACGGCTGCGAAGAACGGCATGCGCGTGAAGCGCGTGATTGCGATCAGCAGCCAGCCCGAGGTCTGCGCCATGGCCTCGATGAGCAACACGCCCGGCATCAAGGGAAATCCGGGAAAGTGCCCCTCGAAGATAGTGGAGGCGAGCGGCACCCGCGCCTGGGTTCGTATGATCTGGTCCGAAAGCTTGAGCTCGACAATGCGGTCGATCAGCTGAAAGTATTCGAGGCGCATGTCAGGGCGTCAGGCGCCCCGGGCAGCAACAAGCTCGTCGATGCGGGTGCAGAGATTATCCAGCTGAAAGTACTGCTCCGGCGTGGCCTTGCCCTCGTTGACTTCCTGCGTCCATTGCTCGAGCGGCATCTTGATCCCGAATGCCTTGTCGATCGCAAACGCTATGTCGAGGAAATCCAGGCTGTCGATGCCGAGATCGTTGATCGCATGACTCTCCGGCTTGACGGTGTCTCGCGGAATGTCGCACGTCTCGGAGATGATGTTGGCTACCGTGTCGAAGGTCGAAGACATCGTGAATCCCAGATCGGCCATGCACTCGTGCGACGCAGCTTGGCTGGCTAGTCGGGCGGGGTGTTCCCCGCCGTCATCCCCGCGAAGGTCGGATGCCCGTATAGCGAAGAGAGGACGCAAGTTCAATGGCACCAAAGCCGACCGAAAGGCTGGGCTGCCAACGCAAACCAGGCCCAATCGAACGTAACGGCCGCGGCCGCAGGCAACCCGTACCGCCTAGGCCGAATCAGGGGGCGAACACGACCTCGCGCGCGCAGGCTTTCCTGTTGTAGATACCGGGACGGCTTGCTTTGGGTCAACTTGCGAGAGCAATATTGGTGTATGTACAAGGTGAGAACGCCTGCCCAAATCGCCCTTCTCTTTCCTGTGCTGGCATTTTGCGCCGGCTGTCCCATTCACGCCCAGGCGCCGTCCGTCGAGCGCATAGACATCATCGAATACGGCACATACACCGTGGACCGCCGGGTGCAGGGAAGAGATGCGCGCGGGATCAACCAGGCGACCGCGACCAACGTCCAGCATGCGGTCCCTACCACGGACATTCCCGCGCGCATCGGCACGACCTTTGGCTTTCGCTACAAGGTGCTTGGCAAGCCGGAACAAACACCGGTGATGCTGCGCAGGATCGTCGTTTTTCCCGCGCCCGGACTTCGGCCCTCTTCATCGGTGAAGCCATTGCCGCAAGACGAGTTCACCGTGCAGGCCAGGATCGGAGAGACGAATTACATCTTTTACACGCTGGAAGACGCGTTCGAGCTGGTGCCGGGCAGCTGGGTCATTGAAATCTGGCAGGACAATCGCAAGCTTGCAGCGCAAAGCTTTACCCTCATAAAGGCGGACAGCGGCGGAGCGCAGGCCACGCCGCCCGGGGCGCAGACAGCGCCGGCGGCCGGGGAAGGGCTATGAAGCTTTCTGACGCTCAGTCGCCAATGCGCGCTCCAGGCGCGCGACTTCCTGCAGGAGCCGATCGCTGGTGAGACGAAGCAGATAAAACCCGAATTCCGGGTTCTCGAAGTAGATCTCCCGGACCTTGTCGTACGTTATGCTCAGCACATGACCAGCCTCGATGCATTCGACCGTCTGGGTACGACGTTGCTCGGAGGTCAGCAGTCCCAGCTCACCGAATATCTCGCCGGGCCGCATTGTTTTGTCCAGCTCGGGAATCCGATACCTGCCCTTCACCGACAAGAACATCTCGTTGGCGAGATCATTCTTGCGAAACAAAACGTCTCCTGTTCGGCATTTCCGCTTCGTCATGAAGGGCTGCAGCCAATCCATGGACAAGTCCTGGCCGGCCGCGACGCGGACCTTCTTGATGAGCTGAATGAGCTCATACAGACGATACGAGTTCAACGGCACAAGAACGAGATACAAGAAAATCGCGGTGATCGAAAAAGCCAGCACACCGTACACGAGAAAGAAGCAGGAGCTGGCAATGGCCGCTATGCGCAGGGGAATCACTGTCTTCATCGAGAGCGATGCCACATAAAAGAGAGCACCGAGCGCTCCCATGGCAATGGTTATGATCGTTCTCGCATCAAGCGGGATGAATTCCATCTATTTCTCCAGCAGAGGCAATTTTCGAGTGGCCCCGAGGGCGTCGTTGCAAGCAGCTTCGCAGGCAGGGAGCAGCTGCGTTGGTTCGCGAGCAAGGTGATGCCGGCGTTGAAGCGAAGTTAAGATGAGTGGTCGAAAAACCGGTTCTTTGGCCGAGGCAACCCCAGGTTCTCGCGCAACGTCCTCCCTTCGTATTCCCTGCGGAAGATGCCGCGCCGTTGCAGTTCCGGCACCACCCGCCCGACGAAATCGTCGAGCCCTCCTGGGAGATAGGGAAACTGGATCGTGAAGCCGTCCGAGCCTTCCGTGGTCAGCCATTCCTCCATCTCGTCGGCAATCGTTGCGGGAGTGCCCACCATCGCCAGCCCGGAATGGCCGCCGAGCCGCTGTGCGAGCTGGCGGACAGTGAGATTCTCCCGCTTGGCGAGATCGATCGCACGCTGGCGGCCGCTCTTTGAGGCATTGCTCTCGGGGATGTCGGGCAGCGGCCCGTCCGGATCGAACTTCGAGGCATCGTGGCCGAGCGCAATCGACAGCGAGCCAATCGCGTTGGCGTAGTGCACGAGGCTGTCGAGCTTCGCCCGCTTGGCCCGCGCCTCTTCCACCGTCTCGCCAACCACCACGAAGCAGCCCGGAAGAATTTTGATATCCTCACGTGCCCGCCCGACTTTTTCGGCCCGGCTTTTGACGTCCGCATAGAACTCTCGTCCGACCTCCAGGCTCGATTGTGCTGCAAACACCGCTTCGGCGGTTTCAGCCGCTAGCTGGCGGCCGGCTTCGGACGCGCCTGCCTGCACGATCACCGGCCAGCCCTGGGTCGGCCGCGCGATGTTGAGCGGGCCGCGCACCGAAAGGTACTTGCCCTTGTGATCGAGGACGTGGAGCTTGTCCGGGTCGAAATAGATGCCGTGCTCGACATCGCGGATGAAGGCATCGTCCGCCCAGCTGTCCCATAACCCGGTGACCACGTCGTAAAACTCGCGCGCGCGCTCATAGCGCTCGCCGTGCTCAATGTGCTCTTCCAGTCCGAAATTCAGCGCCGCGTCCGGATTTGACGTGGTCACGATGTTCCAGCCGGCGCGTCCGCCGCTGAGATGATCGAGGGAGGCGAAGCGCCGTGCAACGTGATAAGGCGCGTCGAACGTGGTCGAGCCGGTCGCGACAAGCCCGATGCGCTCGGTCACCTGTGACAGAGCAGATAGAAGCGTGAAGGGCTCGAAGGACGTGACGGTGTGGCTGCGCTTGAGCGCATCGATGGGCATGTTGAGCACGGCCATATGATCCGCCATGAAGAAGGCGTCGAACTTGCCGCGCTCGAGCGCCTGCGCAAAACGTTTGAGATGCACGAAATTGAAATTCGCATCAGGAAAAGCGCCGGGGTAGCGCCACGCACCGGTATGAATGCTCGCCGGCCGCATGAAGGCGGCCAGCCTGAGCTGACGTGATTGCGCCATTTATAGTTTCCGTTTTTGCTGCGTTCACCCGGAAAATATCATCATTTCTGAATCGCCGCCGATGCTTTTTCGACGGTGGCCTTGGGCGTGCGATATAGCTCCACGAGAAGATCGTGGATTGCAGTCGCTGCGACCGGTGAGATCTCCAGGTCGAGCTTCGCCGCTTCATCGAAAAACTGTGGGTCCCGCATGGTTGCATCGAACGCGTTGCGCAGCGCATTCCCGTGGTTCTCGGGCACTTCGGGTGGTGCGAAAATGGGCCGGCCCAGGACCAGGCTTGCGAGCACGAGACGGAGGATTTGGCGCTGCTCCGGCGTGCGCGCAAAATCCAGAAGCAGCGGAACATCGGGCAGATCGGGATGTTTCTCCATGCCGAGCTGCACGATCAGGCTGATCATTTTCTCCTTCAGCCATGATGTCTTCTGGCTCCTGATGCTGCTCCACGACCAGCCGCAACGGCCGTCTACTTCGCCGCGCTCCATTGCAAGATTGATGTCGTTGCCGCCGGGATAGCCGGTGATCAGCTTCATCTTCGCGCCAAACACGTTGCGCAGGAGCAGCGCGAAGCTGTCGGTCTCCGAGCCCGCGGCGCTTCCGCCCATGGTAAAGTCCTTGCTGAATATGTCGGCCCAGCTCTTCACCTGCGACGTGTGCCAGGTCGCGCAGACGCTGGTTTCGCTTGTCATGCTGCCGATCCAGGTGAATTTCAGTGGATCGAATTTGGACTCGCCGAGCAGCGGGTCGGTTGCCATCCCGCGAGTCGCGGTCGCGATGACGGTGCCGTCGCGCGCCGCCAGGCTGTAGATGAAATTCGCGGCCTTCAGGCTTCCCGCACCCGGCATGTTCTGGGGCAGCACCCTTGGATGACCGGGAATGTGCTTGCCCAAGTGGCGCGCAAGCACGCGCGCATAAAGATCGTAGCCGCCGCCGGCGCTGTAGCCTATCACCATGGTGATACCGCGATCGCGGTAAAAATCAGCAACCGGATCTGCTTGTGCCGGCAAGATGAGCGGCACCAGCATCGTACCGAGCATCAGGAGCGCATATCCCAAAATCGCGGCGGGCCGATGCGATGGAGGCATCATATCGCGAAACTAACCTGCGGCGCCCAAACCAGGAATGCTCACGCCGAAAGTCTGCAGGATCAGCAGCAGGTTGAGCGACAGCACCAGTATCGTGCCGCCGATGGCCGCAACATTGGTGGGCCCGCGGTTGGCGAACCGGCCCATGATGTCGCGCCGCCGCGTGAACATGACGAGAGCTATCATCGGAAGCGGGAGTGCAATGCTGAGCACCACCTGACTGATCACGAGTGCATGGGTTGCATTGGCCCCCAGCCAGACCACCACGAACGCCGGCAGCATGGTTATGAGCCGCCGCACCCAGATTGGGATCCGAAAGCCGACAAATCCTTGCATGATCATCTGTCCAGCCATCGTGCCGACCGTAGAGCTGGATACTCCCGATGCGAGGAGCGACAGCAGGAAGATGCCCGCGGCCGCGATGCCGAGGAGCGGAGTCAACGTGTGATAGGCGGTCTCGATCTCTGCAACATCGCTGTGGCCCGCGTGGAATGCGCTCGACGCCATCATCACCATGGCCATGTTGACCATGCCCGCGACAGCAAGCGCGATCACCACCTCCTTGTTCGAGATGCGTACTATCCTGCGCTTGCTATCCTCGTCCTGCGCCGGAATGCGCGCCTGGGTCAGCCCGGAGTGCAGGTAGACGGCATGCGGCATGACGGTCGCGCCGATGATCCCGACAGCCAGCACAAGCGCACCTGAATCGGCGATCTGTGGCAGCACGGTATGCAAGGCGGCCGCGCGCCAGTCGATCGGCGCTATGAACATCTGAATGAGATAGCAGAAGGCAATGATCGCGACCAAATTGCCGATCATGAGCTCCACCGGGCGAAATCCGAACCGTTCGAACATGAGGATGCCGTAAACGATGAAGCCCGTAATCACCATCCCCTGGAGCAGCGGGATGTTGAACAGGAGCGAGAGTCCGATGGCGCCGCCAAGGAACTCCGCCAGGTCCGTTGCCATCGCCGCGATCTCGCTGATCAACCACATCGTGTAGACCACGGGTTTGGGAAACTGATCGCGGCACATCTCCGCCAGATTGCGTCCCGTCACAATGCCGAGCTTCGCCGAGAGCGCTTGAAACAGCATCGCGACAAGATTGGCGAGCAGCACTACCCAAAGCAGGCCGTACCCGTACTTTGCGCCAGCCTGAATGTTGGTGGCGAAATTACCGGGATCCATATAGGCGATCGAGGCGACCACGGCGGGGCCGAGAAAGGCCAAGTATGCACGCAAGTCCGTGCGCTCGCCCGCCAGAACCTCGCGCGCCGCAGCGACCGTTCGCTCCGACAGCGTCTGTCGTCCGGCCAAGCGCCCCGCTTCGGGAACCATGGATTGCATCTTCACCTCGTCATCCATCATCGGGCGCCGGTATCAACGTGTAGCACAGAGCGAGGCGTCGAAGCCGCACTGAACTAAACCAAGGAGCTTACGCGCCACCTGCGCATTCATCTGCTGTCGGCGGTAACCCGCAACCAAACCTTTGAGTCCTTTGGCCAATCCTCGGCAAGAACGAGTCGAGATTGCAGGAGTACTGCCCCTTTGCAGACAGCATTGACCACTAGAAACCCATAGGCGCCAATTGCAATTTGACGGGGGGATCTGATGCGATTGACGAATTATGCGCTTGCGGTTTTGGCGACTCAGATTCTCATCACACAACCGTCGTGGGCGGAAACGCAGAGCGGCGTTGCTGCGATTTATTCGCTCTCGAGCGGGAGCCATACCGCGAGCGGGCAGAGATTGAACCCCGCAGCTCTGACCGCCGCTCACCGGACGCTCCCATTCGGCACCAAGGTCAAGGTGACCAACAAGAAGAACGGCCGCTCGGTTGTCGTGACCATCAACGACCGAGGTCCCTTCACGCGCGGCCGCGTCATCGACCTCACGCCCGCGGCAGCACAGGAGCTTGGCTTCTCCGGAGTAACCCGCGTAGCGCTCGACATCGAGAAATAGACATGGCTACCACTGTAGGAACTTCAAATCGGCAGCACTAGCGAGGCAACTTACTGTCGATGCGCATGCAGTTGGTCCGCCCGGACAGAACACAGTCCTGGTTTTTGCGCAGATCGGCGATTTGAATCGCCAGCCACCCGCCGGCGATCGCCAAGGCCAAGGTGACGAGCAATGCCGCCAGATTGACCATCATGCGGTGGCGATAATCGTCGCCGTCATCTTCGGCCTGGTATTTCGCAAGGCCCTCGACCGGGGGCGCTGTCGGGTCAGGAGGCTGTGCCCGGTGGACTGCCTGACTGGCTTTCGACGCCGGCTTGCGGGGCCGGAACGGCAGAACCTGGTGTTCCTCATCCGGTCGGCTCGAGGGCTCAGGTTTCACCGGGGTCGCTCTCACAGAGGGGTCCTTCGCGCTGGAATATAGCTTTTCCGGCACGATAGAGTCAGGCGGATCAGGGTTCAGCCCCACTATGCGTTCCGCGCATGACCCTCTGCCCCGATAGCAGGCGCTCCACGGCCTGCGTCCCAGCCCCACAGTGCCGCCGATTTAGGCTCAATACGAATGGTTAAGAGACTGAGCTTATGGATTGAAGGGTTTGATATGCGTGAGGGGCCAATGGCGACCCATAATCCCGGACCAAAGGATTGGCCGGGGTCAATCGAGAAGCTGGGCGCTGCCGAGCGACGGTCGCTCCTGGAAACCATGATCCACCGTCCGCGTCCGAGGATCGAGATCGACGAGGCATTGCGCAACGGCTGGTTCGAGATGTGGTACCAGCCGAAGATCGACCTCAAGCGCAAGTGCCTGGCTGGTGCAGAGGCGCTGGCGCGCATCCGCCATCCCCGCTTCGGCGTGCTCCTGCCGGGCAGTTTCCTCCCGGGTGTGGCCGAAGGCAGCGTCTCGCGGTTGGCCGAGCATGCGCTCGTTGCCGCGCTCGAGAGCTGGACGATGTTCGATCAGGCAGGATTCAAACCTGCATATTGCGATCAACGTTCCCGTTAGCGTCCTGCTGAAGCTGCCGATATCGGCGCTGGTCGAACGGCATCGGCCTACGGCTGATCGCTGGCCCGGCATCATCCTGGAAGTCAGCGAGGACCAGATCGTGCGAGACATGCGCCTCGCACAGGAAATCGCAAGCCAGCTCAGAGGAAGCGGGATCAACATTGCGATCGATGATTTCGGCGCCGGCTATTCCTCGTTCTCGAGCCTGCGCGAGCTGCCCTTCATCGAGCTCAAGCTCGACGGTAGTTTCGTCAAGAACTGCGCGACCGACGTTTCCAATGCCGCAATCTGTCAGACCGCCGTCGATCTTGCTCATCGCTTCGGTAGCGCAGCGGTCGCCGAGGGCATCGAAAGCGTGGCCGATCTGCAAGCGCTTGTGGTCATGGGCTGCGATTTCGGCCAAGGCGTTCTGATCGCGCCGCCCATGCCACAGGAACGCTTTCTCGATCTGCTGCGCCAGCGCGCCAACGCGGCTCGGCCGCAAGCCCAATCTGATGCAGCCGCGGCTGCGTCCGTCGCGGGCGCAGCGATCGGGCGAGTGGCATAAACCAGAGGACAAACAACGGACGACGGATGTTATCTGTCGTCTGTCATTTGCCCTCCGGGAACGGCGACGGCTCATTCTCCGGCGGCGACATGCGGAACACGTTAAGGATCATCGAGATCATCACGTAATAGCCGAGGATGCCCACGAGCTCCACCGTTGCGGCGTCCCCAAGAATGTCGTGCACGCGCTTGAAGTTTCTGTCGCTCACGCGCCGGGTCTTATAGAGTTCCTGGATGAAATCATAGATCGCGCGCTCATCCTTGGGGGCTGATTTCGGCACGCGGCCCCGATGCAAGTCGCGGATGGTCTCCTTGCGCACTCCGGCGCGCTCGGCCTGCGGCACATGGGCGTACCATTCGTATTGCGCTCGCCACAGCTTCGCGGTTGCCAGCACCGCGAATTCGGACAGCCGCGGCGGCACCGCTGTATTGAAGCGGCAATGGCCGCCCAGCCGCTGGGCCAGCTCGCCGAATACCGGGGCATGCAGGAAAACCGCGAATGGTCCGCGGATGCCGACCGCTGTCCCGCGCGGCCCGGAGCGGATGGAGTTCAGCAACGCCTGTTGCCCGGGGTCGAGCGCCTCCTCGGCAAGGACAGGAAGGCGCGGCGGCGGCATCCTTTTGGCCGGACTCTTCCTCGCGGCAGTCTTCTTTGCGGGCATGAGACTTCCCCCCAAGGTAGGCGGCTTAGGCAAATGAGCCCGGCAAGGGCGGTCTCATGTGGCGTAACCCGCGGGTTGCGGCTGATTACGATACGGTGATCCGCCCCACGATGCCTAAATTCTCGGCTTGAGCAACCCGAATCAGCCATCTACCACTACGGCGAATGCGATTTCCAAAGCGCGTGATCGTTGTCACTGCCGCGGCAGCTTTTGCGCATGTCGGCGCGAGTCTGCCCGCCGGCGCGCAAAGCTGGCCGATGCGGCCTGTGACCATGGTGGTCGGGTTTGCGCCCGGCGGGGGTACGGATGTGCTGGCGCGCATAATCGCTCCGCGCCTCTCCGAGGTGCTGGGCCAGCAGGTCGTGATCGAGAACGTCGGCGGCGCCGGCGGAATGGTGGGGTCGGCGCGGGTGGCAAAGGCGGCGCCGGACGGCTACCAGTTCGTGCTCGGCAGCAGGGCCGATGCGATCAACCAGACGCTCTACAAGAATCCGCTCTACAACTTCGTAACAGATCTTGCTCCCGTCGTGCTGATTGGCGAGCAGCCGATGGTGCTGGTCGCGCGCAAGGGTCTTCCGGTTGCCAACCTGCCGGAGCTCATCGCCTACGCCAGAAAGAACCAGGCCACCATGCAGTTCGGCTCGGCCGGGACCGGCTCCACCGGCCACATCGACTGCGCGCTGCTCAATGCCGCGATCGGCATCAACCTTCCGCACATCCCATACCGCGGTGGGGGTCCGGCCATGCAGGACTTGATTGCCGGACGGTTCGACTATTTCTGCACCCTCGCACCGACCGCGATGCAGCAGATCGATGGCAATTTGGTCAAACCGCTTGCAGTATTGACCCGCAACCGCTCGCCGATGCTGCCCGGCCTTGCGAGCGCGCACGAGCAGGGGCTCGAGGATTTCGACGCCTCCACGTGGTTCGGCTTCTTCGTGCCCGCGCGTACCCCGCCCGCGATCATTGCGAAGCTCCACGACACGACTCTCGCCACCATGGATACCCCCTCCGTGCAACAGCGGCTCTTGGAAACCGGGACCGAGGTTGTCGCGCCGGAGCGCCGCTCGCCGGAATATCTGCAGCGATTCGTGGCGAGCGAGATCGAGCGGAACGCGGGCCCGATCCGGGCCGCGGGGCTCGCGATCGAGTGATGCTCATTTGTTCGTAGCCCCGCGTGCGGCAGCGAAATGCGGGGCCGTACCGGATTTCGCTCCGCTCATCCGGACTCTTCCACCGTAGCCCACATGAGCGTAGCGAGCGTAGCGAGATGCGGGATCCCCCCGGATTTCGCTTCGCTCATCCGGGCTACGAAGTCTCTTGTCTCAGGCGTTCAATCGCCGTTGCGGACATCGGCTGTCCGGCGAGCCTGGCGGCGTAGATCGCAGCGCCGAGGCATGGCGACATGATCGGCGCCCTCAGGTCGTAGCTCTCGGAATATTGCGCGATGTGCCCCCGCAGCGGAGCGATGATCAGATCTCCGGCGTTGAAGATGCCGCCGGAATAGGAGAGCGGGACGGCTTCGTCGGCTCCGAATTCCAGCGCTTGGCGTACCGCCTCGACAATGGCCGCGAGCTCGCACGCAGCACGCTCGAAAATTCGGGTAGCCGCGATATCGCCGTCGCGCGCGGCGCGGGCGACAAGCTCGGAGATGGCGGCGATGCCGCGGCGCGAGAGGTTGCTGCCGAGCCTGGCGCAGATATCGATATCGCTATTCAAACCGAGAGTTTTCTTGAACATGGCATGGAGCGGCCCCTTGCTCAGGCGGCCGTCGCTCATGCGCGTGAAGACGTTCAGCCCCTGCACCGCGATCCAGTAGGCCGAGCCTTCATCGCTGAAGGTTTCGCCCCAGCCCCCGGCGCGGGCGGACCTGCCGTTGCGCTCGCCATAACCGATCGAGCCCGTGCCGGCGACAATGTTGATTCCGTCTTCGCCGCCGAGGGAGCCTGCCCAGGCGCAGACCATGTCGTTCCCGCACCGGTAGCGGCGATGACCGAGCAGCGGCTCCGGGAGGCGATCGAGCAGCACCTGGGCCGCGCTATCTTCGCCGTAGGCGGGTAGCCCGAAGAAGGCATGCGCGATTCCGCTCGCGGTGATCCCTGTCTTGTCGAGCAATGCAGCCAGCCCGCGCGCCAGCACGTCGCGCACGCCATCAATCCCGACCTGGAGATGATCGGATGTCGGCCCTTCGTGCGAAGCGGCGAGCCTGCCGTCGGTATCGAGCAGAACCAAGCGCGTCTTCGTGCCGCCCCCGTCGACGCCGAGGAAGAAGCCGGACCGCATGGCGTCAGCCGATAGCGTGAATGCGCACGCCCTGCACGACGCGATTCACCGTGCCTGAGCTGTTGGGGTTATCGGGCGAAAGGCCGCGGCTGATCGCCGCCTCGAATGCGAACATCTGCGGGGCGGCAATGAACGGGATCAGGAGATCAACATCCTCTGCATGCTCCATGGAGGGGATCAGGATTTTGTCTATGCCCGCCGGTATACCGTCATCGCGCGCAGCGATGGCCAGGAGGCCCCCTGCCCTCCCCTCGCGCCGGATCTCCTGCAATAAATCCAGATCATATTTGTAGGTATGAGGCCGGTTGGACAGAAAGATCGTTATCAATGTTCGATCATTGATAATGGCCTTCGGCCCATGTCTGAACCCCATGGGGGAATCATGGACCGCTATCATTCCGCCATCCGTAAGCTCGAGCAGCTTAAGCGCCGCCTCGCGAGCAAGGCCTTTGAAGATATGACTCCCAAGATAGGCCACGCGCTCAAATCTCCGTGCGGCGAGTTTTTTCATCGCGTCGGCTTGGGTCCAGATCACGCTCTCGGTGGCTTGTGCTAACCGTTCGATTCGAGCTGCCATACGGTCGCCTGAGAGCGAGGCAAGCGCAGCGTAGGTCATGCAGCTGAAGCTCGAAGTCATGGCAAAGCTTCGGTCGTGGGTCTCCTCAGGCAGCAGAATGGTCATGCCCTTGCCGGATTCCGTGACCTGGCGGGCGAGCGCGCCATCGCGATTGCAGGTGATCGCAAGGTGATGGATCTCGCGCACGAGCGTGTTCGCAAGACCGACCGCAGCCACGCTCTCCGGGCTGTTGCCCGATCGGCCGAATGAAACGAGCAGCGTAGGCGTGCCGGCCTCGAAATAGAGAAACGGCGCACAGACCAGATCGGTGGTGGGGATCGCCTCCACCCGGCACGGCAACCGGGCGGCCAGATAAGGTGCGAGGCAGTCGCCGATGAAGGAGGACGTGCCGGCGCCCGCGAGGATCACGCGCGTCGCCGAATGCTCGAGCAGCGCGCGAAGGAAGCCGTGGAGAGCATCTTTGTGCGTGAGCAGAAGCTCGTGCGTCTTGCGCAACATCGCCGGTTGCTGGGCGATCTCGCGTGCGGTCCACCGCGCGCCGAGCGCCTCAAGCTCGCTTTCGCCGCGGCCGAGCAGATGAGGTTGTCCGGTTTGCTGGCTCATTATCTTCCAAGTGAGCGTCCGGTCACGATTGCGTGCGAGCTAATATCCCTGCGGACCGAACACCTCGATGCCGAATCGGCGCTCGAGCGCGCGGCCGAAGCGGTATTTCATCTCCGGGCCTTCATAGGTCATGGGGGGCGTGCGCAGGAAGCCGCTCTCGGGTTCGACCCGCAGCACCGTGAACGAGGGGCCATCTTCCGCCACGATGGCGGGCAATGCCCGCTCGAGCTCGTCGAGCTTGTCGATGGTGCGGGCGCGCGAGATGCCCGCTGCCCGCGCTATTGCCGCGTAGTCCGTGCGTCCCTCATTCACCATGGGGAGCGCACCGACCGTCTGGTACACGCCGTTGGCGACGACGAAATGCTTCAGGTTCTTCGCGCTCTGCGAGGCTTCCGTCAGCAGGCAACCCAGGTTCATGCATAGCGAGCCATCAGCATTGATCAGCCATACCGGCACGTGCGGAAGCGAGAGCGCAAGCCCGAGCGCAAAGCTCGCGGCAAAGCCCATCGCGCCGTGCATATAGAAGCTGTCCTCGCTCCTGGTCGCAGCCCACCACTCGTTCGCGGCCATCCCGAGGGCGCACACCGTAACTGCTTCGCCGCGACTGCGCGCAAGCAAATCGACCGCATTGCGCGCTCTCATTGCCGCGCTCCCTCGCCCTTCACCAGCCTGCGGGTGAGAAAGAGCACGAACGGCCGCTTCTGCAAGCGACAGGTCTCGAAAGCGTCTGGAATGCGGGGGATGTCCTCGGCGCGATCGATGACGTGGTAGGGAAAATCGTAGGTCTCGAGCAACGGGATGGTGCGGCGCCCCTGGACCTCCTGGTAAATGCGATGATCATCGATCGAGCCGCGCTGGCTCACCATCAGGAACACCGGGATCTGATGGCGAAGGTTGAGGGTTGCGAGCTCGCCCGTGCAGGTGAGCAGCCCGGTCGCACCCATCAGCGCCACCGCGCGCACGCCGCCAAAGAATGCGCCGCTGCAAATGGCAATGGCTTCCGCTTCGCGCGCTACCCGCACATGCCTGATCTGATTGTCCGCGGCGATCCGCTCGATCAGCGGCGCGATCCAGTCGTCGGGGAGCGAGGCCGCGAGCCGGACGCCGCATTTCGTCAGCTGCGCGTGAATCTGCGCGGTCACATCCGAAGGGGAGCTCGGGAGAGATCGAGTGTTCTCGTTCATGGGCCGGCCGCGATCACCTCGACTTCCACCAGAAACTCCGGCCGCGAGAAGCCAGAGACGACCATCAGCGTCGAGGCCGGCGGCGGCTCGCCGATATAGACATCACGCACCGACATGTAGCCCTTCAAATGCTCGCGCGAGACGACGAAAGCATTGATGCGCACTATATTGGCTAAGGTAAAGCCTGCATGCTTGAGCACTGCGCCGATGTTGCGGAAGCAAAGGTGGGTCTGCTCCTCGACCGTCTCCGGTACGCGGTCCTCAGTCGAGATGCCGAGCTGGCCGGAGCATACCAGAATGCGGCTGCCCGCGGGGATCTCCACCCCGTAGCTGTAGCGCGCGAATGGGGGCCGAATGCCCGGCGGAGTAATATATTTCATCAAGCTTTGCTCCGAATGGAGAACGAAAGCGGGCGGGAACAGGCCAGAGTCCTGCTATACCAGCGGCCGGAACAGAATGTGAGTCCGCGGCAATGAATCCGGGCAAGCTCAGGGAATGGGCGGCGCAACAGTTGCGGGCGATTGCGTCATGAGAAGGAAGCGTTTCTGGGCGGAGCTCAGGTCAAGCGAGTTCTCCGGCCTCGATCCGGCGTCGACCATCGCCATCTTGCCGGTCGCCGCCACTGAGCAGCATGGCCCACATCTGCCGGTCATGACCGACACCGCCATTGCGGAGGGAATGATCCAGACGGTGCTGGCCCGGCTTCCCGCAGATCTCGACGTGCTCTTCCTGCCCATCCAGATGATCGGGAAATCCAACGAGCATCTGCGTTGCCCTGGGACCATCACCTACAGCGCGGAAAATCTCGTCCGCATCTGGGTCGAGATCGGCGAAAGCATTCACCGCACCGGCTTGCGCAAGATGGTGATTGTCAACTCTCACGGCGGCAATACCGATGTGATCGGGATCGTGGCGCGCGAGCTTCGTGTGCGGCACAACATGCTGGTGGCTACCACGCAGTGGCGACGCTTCGGCCTGCCGGTGGGCATCTACGCGGCATTCGATGCGAGCCACGGCATTCATGCGGGCGACATCGAGACTTCACTCATGCTCCACTTTCGGCCCGACCTCGTCGACATGGGAAAGGCCAAGCTGTTTCCCTCGGCGGCCGGCGAGATGGAGAAGGACTACAAGTATCTGCGTCCCGCTGGTCAGCACGGATTCGGCTGGATCGCGCAGGACCTCAACCCTGATGGCGCCGTGGGGGATGCATCGGCCGCGAGCGCCGATAAGGGTCGCTTGACCGCCGAGCACCAGGCCGAGGGCTTCATCGGTTTCCTGCGCGACGTCGCTCGCTTCCCGCTGGACCAGCTGGCTTAAGGCATCACACGGTACGTCAGAATGTCGAACCTGGGCTCGGAGGAATTCTTCGAAGCGAAGCGGATGTTCGGGCTCGGGTCGGCCCCGCCGACGAGCGGGAATATACGCTGATCGCCGTCCGCCATCGAGCATTCCAGTCGTGCAGCGACGGAATTGCGGTTTCTGAGCACATCGAACAATCGTCCCGCATTCAATGGAAACCTTGCGCTCGGCGGCAGGTCGGTGGTGGTTTGCTGTACGCTTCTCTGCCGGATCATGGTCGTCATGCGCACGCCGTACCCGCCGGTGCCGAACGATTGGGTTGCGTGTCGCTGCGATTGGAACAGCACTGGTCCGTTCTGGACGAAGTCGCATGGGCTGCCGGACATCAGGGGCAGGCACTGCGGTATGCCGTTCGTGTCAGTCACATCGAGGATGATGTCCGCACCGGTGGGAACAATCTCGGCGGTGCAGTTTTGCGGGCCTCCGTCGGCGGTCTGGCACGACCCCTCGGCGCGCAAGCCGATAGGGGCATCGACAGTCGTCGCAATGGTTTGAATGGCGACACAGGTTCCGATCTGCTTGATCGCGCCGGGCGGCAGTGATTGCGCGCATACCTGATCGACGCAGGCGCCCAGCAAGGCGAGCACGGCGAGACGACCGATCCAGCTCCTCATGGCGCAGCACCTACTGTTAGCCTCGCATTGAGCGATGGCGAAATGCGCGGCTGGGCTCCCCGAAATTCGCTGTGCTCAATCCGGGCTACGCAGGTAAGCGCGGGCGCAGCAGCCCCTTGATGATCTTGCGAGTGGGAGTCAGCGGCATCTCGCCGATAAGCTCGAGGCGCTCCGGCCATTTCATCTTGGCGACGCCATTGTTGTGCAGCCATTCGCAGATTTCCTCGAGCGTCACGCTCTCGCCCTCGCGCGACACCACGAAGGCGCAGGCCTTCTCGCCCATGATATCGTCGCGCATGGGCACGAGAGCCGATTGCAGCACCTTGGGGTGTTTGTCGATGAGCACTTCCACATCGACGGGATTGATTTTTATTCCGCCGCGATTGATCAAGTCCTTCAGGCGGCCGGTGATCTGAAAATTGCCTTCGGCGTCGCGGCAGGCGAGGTCGCCGGTGCAAAACCAGCTGTCGGCAAATGCGACCCCGTTCGCCTGCGGATTGTCATAATACCCGGCGAAAACAGAGGGGCCGCGGATGTGCAATTCGCCGGAATCCGTATCGGCCACGGGCTGGCCAGCTTCATTGACGATGCGCACTTCAATCTCCGGGGTGGGACGTCCGACGCATCCGCAGCGTACCCCCTCGGCATCGTCGGGCCGCGTGTTCAAACCCATGAACAGCTCGGTCATCCCCCACATCTGCATGACCTTGCCGGCCGGCATTCGCTGCTGCAGCGCCTCGGCAAGCTGCGGCGGACACGTGGAACCGGAGATCGTCGCAAGGCGGAGAGATGCGAGGTCGGCCTCCTGCAAGAGCCCGGCCTTGAGACAAGCGGCGACATGGGCCGGCGCGGCGAACAGAAGCGTCGGCCGGCCTTGCACAATGGTCTGCGCGAACAGGTCGGGCCGGAATGCCGGCAGCAGCAGCTGCGTGGCTCCGACCGAGAGCGCGAAGTTGATGATGCAGATGCCGAACGCGTGCGTAAACGGCGCTCCGCTCATGAGGATGTCGTTGCCGCGGAGCTCATAGAGCGGTCCGCACAGGCGGTTGTTCGCCAGCATGGTGTAGGAGCTGTGGACCACCGCCTTCGGCGCGGCGGAGGTCCCGGAGGTGAAGCAGAGGATTGCCGGATCGGCCGCCACCCCTGGGTTGCGGATATCCTCGAACGGGCCGGTCTCGATCAGCTGCTGCAATGAGAGCGTGCCGGGTCGCGCGGGGCCCCCGATAGTTACGATGTGCGCGAGACTGTGGACCTCGTTGCGCAACGCGAGGAACATTTCCACCGGCACATACTCGCCGACGGGAGGGCCGCAGATGGCAAGCCGCGCCCTCGCGTGGCGCAGAAGCGGCGCCATCTCGCGCGCGCGGTAGGGCATGTGCATGGGCGCCACAATCGCGCCCATCATGGTCGCGGCAAAATAGGCGAGCATGAACTCCGGCACGTTCGGAAGCTGGACGGCGATGACGTCGCCCTTGCGCAGACCGAGCGCGGTAAGCGCCCGCGCAAGCCGCTCGGCCCGCCGCCAGGCCTCGCGGTAGCTCAACGTCGCATCGGGCGCGACGATGGCCGGCTTGTCGGGCGTCTCGCGCGCGAAGCGCGCGAGCCAGCGCGGGACGGTATCCCCGTTCCAGTGGCGCTGCTCAAGCATGCGCTCGACATGCGCGGGCACAAATTCGACCCCTTCGCGCAGACGCTCAGCTTCGGGGCTGAGTGCAAAGCGCTCCTCTCGACTCACGTAGCGCTCTTCCCGATAGCGTTTGCCTGCACCTAGGCCGAGTATGCGTTGATAATGGCCGGTGCGAAAGCGGCGATGCTCCATGATGATGCGGATGGTGCGCGCCTGCTCGAGCGAAAGCCCCAGGCGTGCCCCGATCTCCGCATCCGACATGCCGAGATCGGCGCGCTCGCGGTCGATGATATCGAACTGCTTGAGGCGGACCGGGTCGCCGCGACGGACCTGGATGTTGTTGGAGAGCCGAAAGACGAGGTCGCCATAGCCTGCAATCATGCTCTCAGTGACGCCGTACTTCTGGGCGGGCACGAGCTTTTCTCGCTATTTGGCCGGTGCCGCGGCCCCCGTCGGCCGTTGCGCGCGCGCGGCCTCGCTGCGCAGGATGGGATCCGCGAGTGGCGCTTTGGTCGCGATCGGACACACCCGCATGCACTCGAAGCATTGCCCGAACATGGCATGGGAGCCGGTCGAGAGCTTGTAGAAGAGGAGTTTGCTTTCGAGCGCCAGCATGTCGTCGAAATCCTGCGGATCGTTCTGGCGCATGGCTTCTGCCAGCACTTTGGGCATGGCCTCGAACTGCTGGCTCATCTCGGCGCATGCCGCCATATCGTAGTACATTTCGGCCTGCTGCCCGTGCTCATCGAGCTTGCCTGAGAGGCATTGGACCGGACAGAATTTCATGCACGGCGTCTTGCCTACCTCGCGGTACATCGCGACGCAGGAGGGAGCCGGACACGGATTCTCCTTAAGCGGCTCATCGGGGGCAAGGGTGAGCTCGGTAAAGACCGACGCGAAGTACATGTAGCCGAACTGCGGATGCAGCAGGATGTCTCCGGCGAGCGAACGGGCGCCGAGACCAGCGAGCTCCGCGTGCAACTTGAGCGACTGGAACGGCACGCGCGCGCCGGCCTCGCTGTCCATGTCCGGCGGACAGTAGACGGCCGGAATGCCGAAGGTATGCTCGATGTAGAAGGCAAGACCATAGGCGATCTTGTAGGCGCGGCCCTCGGTCGAGCCGAAATAGGTCAGCGCCTTGGCGGAGACGCCCCAGGAGCCGCGGGTGTTGCCGCCCACTCCGATGGAAACGACCGACTTCACCTTCGGCATCAGATCCGCCGGGCGATGGCCCGCTGGTGCGACCCGGTTGATCGCTTCCAGGTCGGCGATCCCCGCGCAGAGCGCGCCTTTGCGCAGGCAGTAGTCCAGCACCTTGCGCTTGGCGGCGGCTGCATCGAGGGGTTTTTTCATGCCTTGGCGCTCCAGCCTTGCCGGCACGGTGAGTCTAACAAGACGATTGCCTCTGACGCAATCGGCGGTCGCTCCGTAGCAAATGCCGAAAGAGAGCGAGGCAGGCGCCTCGCCCTACGAACTGCTCGCGTTTGTGCGGGCAATGCCGCAACTTTTTGCTTTGCAAACGCCACGGGGGGAGGCAACAATCGAGCGCCGGGGCCCAATCCCACATTCTGGCGCGAGGGAACATGGATATGGCGTTTTTCAACCGGGTATTAGCCGCCGCGGCGCTGTGCACTGTCGGAGGGGCGTTTGCAGCCAGCGCGCAGGAGAAGCTCAAGCTCGGGCTCATTTCAACCTTGTCAGGCCCACCCGCCGTCATCGGTCAGCAGCAGCGCAACGGGCTCAGTCTCGGCATCAAGCAATTGGGCGGCAAGCTGGGCGGACGTGAGGTCGAGCTGATCGTCCAGGACGACGAGCTCAAGCCTGACCTGGCGATCACCAAGGTCAAGGCCATGATCGAGCGCGACAAGGTCGATTTCCTGGTCGGGCCGGTGTTCTCCAATATCCTGCAGGCCATCCTGAAGCCGGTCGTTGACCACGATGCGACTCTGATCAGCGCCAATGCCGGCCCTTCGAGCTATGCCGGGAAGGAATGCAGCCCGAATCTCTTCGTCACCTCGTATCAGAACGATCAAGTCCACGAAGTGCTGGGCAGGCATGCCCAGGACTCCGGAATGAAGCGGCTGTTCCTGATCGCCCCGAATTATCAGGCAGGCAAGGATGCCATGGCCGGCTTCAAGCGGCAGTTCAAAGGCGAGATCGTGGACGAGGCCTTTGTGCCGCTGGGACAGCTCGATTACTCAGCCGAGCTGGCCAAGATCGCGAGCGTTAGCCCGGACGCGATTTTCGTATTCTTGCCAGGAGGCATGGGCGTGAACTTCGTCAAGCAGTTCCGGCAGGCGGGGCTCGCCGACAAGGTCATTTTCCTGTCCGCCTTCACGGTCGACGAAGGCACATTGCCCGCCCAGCAGGATGCCGCCATCGGCTTTTTCGGCGGAGCGAATTGGGCTCCCAATCTCGATAACCCGCAGAACAAGGCGTTCGTCTCTGCGTACGAAAAAGAGTTCGGGGCAGTCCCCGCGACCTATGCGTTTCAGTCCTACGACGTTGCGATGCTGATCGACAGCGCGCTCAAGGAGGTGAAAGGGGATCTTTCCGACAAGGCGAAATTGCGCGCCGCGTTGCGCAAGGCCGATTTCAAATCCGTGCGCGGCAATTTCACGTTCAACAACAATCACTATCCGATTCAGGATTTCTATCTGGTCAAGGTCGCCAAGCGGCCGGACGGCAAATTCCAGACCGAGATCGTCAAGAAGGTATTCGAGAACTACGGGGACCCGTACGCGTCGGAATGCCCGATGAAGTGATTCACTCGCGCCGATCGACGATGCGCGGCGCTTTGATGCTCGCTTCGAATTCCTTGGCGATGGTGCCGAGCGGTAGCGGTACAATGTCCGCGCTCAGCTCAAACGTGCGCCTGATTGCATTCGATAGATCGAGCACCGCGGCCTGCGCATCGCAGTCGCGCCTGATCTCGACGCAGACCCGCAACACGTCCTCCGACCGCACCGTCACCGCCTCGCATTTGAAATCATTGACCGCCCGTTGCCGAAACAGCAGGTCCTCGAACTCGGCGTGGCCAATGTTCACGCCCTTGATCTTGAAGAAGCCGCTGGTGCGATGGGCATGGCGCAAGACCGGAAACACCGAGAACGGGCCGTTGCCGCGGACCTCCGTGTCGCAGGTAACGAGGTCGCCGGACATCCAGCGCAGGAATGGGGTGACGTTGTTGGTGAAGAGCGGGGTGACGACGAGCGCGCCGGCCTTTCCGTCGGGCACCGGTTTCCCTGTGCCGGGCTCAATCACCTCGATGTAGAACAGATCGGTCCAGACGCGGAATCCAGCGGCCTCCCCGTCCTCGGCGCCCATCATGCCTGCTTCCGTCATCCCGAATGAATCGCGCAGCCGAGCGCCCCACATCATCTCGATCTTCTCACGTTTGGCCTGCGAGATCGGCTCTGCCGAGCAGATCACGAGCTCGACCGAGCCGCGGGAAAGCTTCTCCCCATCCTGATCGGCGAGATTGGC
>DASXIG010000180.1:0-2385 GCA_036498105.1 Xanthobacteraceae bacterium
GGTTGCCGCCTACGAGTCGCCAAACATCTTCGCCTGCGCTTCTGCGGCGGCGTCTTCCATGGTCATGAATACGGCGCCGGCATTCTGCAGCTGTCGTATGAACTGCTCCAGCGCGAGCATGCGGTAGCCGCGGCCGATGACATAGGGGTGCATGGTGTAGGTCAGCACGCCCCATTCGACGCTCTGCAGCATGTAGCGGAATTCGTCGAGCCAGTTCTCCATGACGATGCGGGCCGACTGGAGGCCCGGCAGGACCGTGGTCGCGGTGCGCACGAACTCGAAATGAGGATAGTCGTCGAGCGACCAGCTGATCGGCATTTCCAGGAGCGGCGTCTCTTCGCCGCGCTGGAACGGCTTGCCCACCTCCGCGCGGTCGCCGCGCCGCGCGCGATACGGCCAGTAATCGCCGCCCATGAGGCTCGAATCGTAAGAAAAGCCGTGCGCGAGCAGAAGATCGATGGTGTGCTCGCTCAGATCCCACGATGGCGAGCGGTAGCCGCGCGCCTTGCGCCCGGTCAGTCGCTCGATTGCTTCGTTGGCGCGCGCGAGATCGCATTCCTCATCCATCCGACTCTGCTGCGCCGGCGGCACATGCGCCCAGCTGTGGTGCGCGACTTCGTGGCCGTCGCGCACCACCTCGGCGCAGGCATCGGGATGGCTCTCGATGGTAAATCCCGGAATGAACCAGGTGGCACGCAGCCCCTGCGCTTTGAGCAACGAGAGAATGCGCCGCGCGCCGATCAGACCGAACTCGCCGCGCGAGAGCGGCGTCGGGCTGGTCATGCCGCGCGCGATGAAGCCCGATTGCGTGTCGAAATCGAACGTGAGACAGACGATGTGGCGGGGCAACGTGTCCTCCTCCCTTGCTGAAACAGGCGATGGCGCAAAAGACAATCGGAATTATCGTCAACGGCGCGACCGGCCGCATCGGCTCCACGCAACATCTCGCCAATGCGCTCGTCCCGATCATCCGTGAGGGCGGTGTTTCCCTCGGGCAGGAAAGCCTGCTGCCGCGCTTGCTCCTGGTTGGCCGCGATCGCGATCGGATCGCCGCCGTCGCACGCGCGCACGCGGTCGCGGACTGGACCACCGATCTCGATCTGGCGCTGTCGAGCCCCGATCATGCGATCTTCTTCGATGCGGCTGCAACTGAGCAGCGCGCGGGCACGCTGCAAAAAGCGGTCCGCGCCGGCAAGCACGTTTATTCCGAAAAGCCGCTCGCGCCGAGCACGGCAGCCGCTCGCGGCTTGCTCGAGGAGGTGCGGGAGCGTGGCCTCAAGCATGGGGTCGTGGAAGACAAGATCCACCTTCCTGGGATGCAGAAGCTTGCCGGGCTGGCCCGCAGCGGGATGCTCGGACGCATTGTTGGCTTCCGACTGGAATTCGGCTGGTGGGTGTTCGACGGTAAAGAGCGGCCCTCTCAAAGGCCGAGCTGGAACTATCGTCGCGCGGGCGGCGGGCTCATCCTCGATATGTATCCGCATTGGCGCTACGTGATCGAGACGATCGTCGGGCGCATTCTTCGCGTCACCTCGGCGCAATGGACCGCGGTACCCGGGCGCATCGACGAGGGCGGGGAGTGCTATGACGTAGCCGTCGAGGATTCGGCCGCAACGCTTGTCGAGATGGAAGGGAGCGCCTTCGGCATCATCCAGAGCTCATGGGCGACGCGCGTGCGCCGAGATGACCTGTTCACGCTCCAGGTGGACGGGACCGCGGGCTCTGCCGTCGCGGGGCTGCATCGATGCCACGTGCAGACGGCCGCGGAGACGCCCGTGATCGCGCATTTCAGCGTGGTGAAGGACCTGGGCAAGGATTATCGCCAGGATTGGCGCGAAGCGCCGGCGCTTCCCGCCTACTGCAATCCCTACCGCGTGGGTTGGGAGCAGTTCTTGAGCCACGTGGCCTCCGATGCGCCGCTTGCGGCGGACTTTGCAGCTGGCTTGCGCGACGTCGCCTTTGCAGAAGCGTGCCAGCGCAGCATGGCGGATCGCGCGTGGGTCGAAATGCCCGCGGTGTGATGACCTCGGCAACTACAAGCATTCCGCGTGTGTGGCCTCTGGGTCCGGATCTTCGCTCGCCGGGGGGCAAGCCCTGGCTCGCTCGTCCGGGACACGAAAGTCTCGTGTCCCGGCCGAGTGCAGCGAGCGCATCTTTGCGCGAGCAAACGAGAGCCGGGACCCAGGGACACAAAGCGGCGAGCATTTTTTGGATAGCGCGTCCCCGCGCTTACGCCGCGGCGGCGGATTTGCGGATGGCCGCGTTCACGCGCGGCATCACCTCCTCGGCCATGAGCTGCATGGAGCGCTTGTTGAGCGCCGGCTCGACCCAGTCCATGCCCGCATAGACCAGCTCGCCGAAATCGCCGATCTCCTCGCGCAAGGC
>DASXIG010000181.1:0-6953 GCA_036498105.1 Xanthobacteraceae bacterium
CGCGCCGGAGATGTCACCGCTATCGAGGTCTACACCGAAAATCCCGACCGGATTGATCGCTACCGCAAGCTCGTGGCCGATGCGGCCAACCGGCCGATCTTCATGGTGGATTGGCGCCAGCGCAATGCAACTTTCTTCAACGCGCTGCAAGTCGAGCGCAATGTCATGTTTTTGATCCTGACCATCATCGTGATTGTCGCCGCCTTCAACATCACCTCCGGGCTGATCATGCTGGTGAAGGACAAGGGGCGCGATATAGGCATCCTGCGCACGATCGGGGTCTCGCAAGGGGCGATTATGCGGGTGTTCATGATGACGGGGGCGTCGGTCGGGGTGCTGGGCACCTTGGTGGGCTTTCTGCTGGCGCTACTGATATGCCTGAACATCGAATCCATCCGCCGGCTCATATCCTGGCTGACCAACACCGAATTGTTCTCACCTGAGCTCTATTTCCTCTCAAAATTGCCTGCCGAAGTTGATGCCGGTGAAACTACGGCGGTAGTTGTCATGGCGCTCGCGCTGTCACTGCTGGCTACCCTCTATCCGGCGTGGCGCGCGGCGCGGCTCGATCCGGTCGAAGCGCTGCGCTATGAATGAGCGCACGATCGAGCGCGAGGAGACGGCGGCCGTCGCCGAGAATTCGCACAGGCCGGCGCCTTTCCTGCTTCTGCGGGGCGTAGACCGGCATTATCGGCAAGGCAGCACCACGCTGCATATTCTCAAGGGCGCCGAAGTTGCCATCTGGCCCGGCCAGTCGGTCGCGCTTGTTGCGCCCTCGGGCGCGGGCAAGTCGACGCTCCTGCACATCGCCGGCTTGCTGGAGCACCCGGACGCCGGGGACGTATTCATCGATCAGGTGGCCACATCCGGCCTTTCGGACGCCGAGCGCACACGCATCCGCCGCACTGACATCGGTTTCGTGTATCAATTCCACCATCTTCTGATGGAATTCTCCGCGCTCGAGAATGTCATCATGCCTCAGATGGTGCGGGGCCTCTCGCGGCAGGAAGCGACCAAGCGCGCCACCGACCTGCTCTCCTATCTCGGGCTCAAGCAGCGCCTCACCCATCGGCCTGCGGAGCTTTCGGGCGGCGAGCAGCAACGGGTAGCCATCGCACGCGCCGTCGCCAACGCCCCACGCATTCTTCTCGCTGACGAGCCCACGGGCAATCTCGACCCCAAGACATCCGAGCAGGTCTTCTCGGCATTGACGGAGCTCGTTGAGGCGTCAGGCCTTGCAGTATTGGTCGCCACCCACAACATGGAAATCGCCGCGCGCATGCATCGTCGGGTCACGATCCGCGATGGCTTGGTTGTCGAGCTGGCGTAGGGAAGAGAGCCCCATTCGGCCCAACCCAGTTTGCAGCAATCGGGAGCGTAGTGCGCGGGTCCTGACCGGAGGTCTGAGAGGGGCTTCAGTATATGCGGAGCCGGACGCTTGAATTAGTTCTTCCCCCTTAATTTCTAGGTGCTCCGGGCGGAATTATCTTTTGCGGAGATGGTCGCTCCGCCGAGCTTCGCAGTTCAGTAATGGTATCGGCGGCCTGGATGAGAAGATCGCAAATCTTCTCGGTATCTTCTCGGAAGCCCTGTTCCTGTATGGCGCTCGCCAAAACCAGTAGCCTATGCTCGACGCTTAGGGCGCTCCGGACCATTGGCCGTACCCTCGCGTTGGATACTGCAACCCACGTACTTTTAATGCTGGACGTCGAGTCAAATTTTATTTTCGTCACGATACCTTATTCAAACTGACGCCTATCAGGGGTCCGACAAGGCTGGGGCTTGACAAGGAACATACAGTGAACTATGTTCTTGTCTTGTTCTTTCCCGGAGGGCTCAAATGTTCCGTGCAGTAGTCGAAGAAGCCGCAGCGCTCGTATCAATTGCGCTTGTTATCGGCACAATAGCGGTTTGGGTGCAGGTCATCGGCGCGCTCTGAAGCCGACGCCCTCTGGGGCTTGGGGATAACCTCCACGGAAGCGACAAACCGGCCGCTTCCGGTGGACAGCGGTCGTGGCGCCCCTCACATTCGCGAGCCATTTGCGAATCGCGAGGCTCGAATGCCAGGTTTCGTCCACCTCCATGTGCATTCGTCTTATTCCCTGCTCGAAGGCGCCATTACGATCGCGCGGCTAGCCGCGCTCGCCAAGGCGGACCAGCAGCCTGCGCTTGCAATAACCGACACGGACAACCTTTTTGGCGCGCTGGAATTTTCCGAGAAAATGGCGAGCGCCGGCATCCAGCCCATCGTGGGCTGCGCGCTCGGCATCGATTTCGCCGACCAGGAAAATGGGATCCGCTGCGGCAACGGGGCGGCTCGCTTCGTGCCCCGTATTGTCCTTCTGGCTGCGCGAGAGGCTGGCTACCGCAGCTTGTTGCGGCTGAATTCGCGCGCATTTCTCGATACCGCCCCGAACCAGCAACCGCATCTCAAGCTTGCCTGGCTGGAAGACGAAACCGAGGGCCTGATTGCATTGAGCGGCGGGCCCAACGGACCCCTGGATAGGGCGCTCCTGGCTGGCCAAGCGGGGCTCGCAGAGGAGCGCTGCAAGGTCCTGGCACGTTTGTTCGGCGACCGCTTCTACATCGAGCTCCAGCGGCATGGCACGGCGGAGGAACGCAGGGCCGAGCCGGCGCTGGTCGAGCTTGCCTATGGCTGCGGCATACCGCTCGCCGCGAGCAACGAGCCCTTCTTCGCCCAGCGCGACGATTACGAAGCCCATGACGCCCTCCTGTGCATCGCCGAGGGCCGGCTTCTGATGGACACCGATCGCCGGCAGCTGACGTCCGAGCACCGCTTCAAAACCCGCGCGGAAATGGCTGCGCTATTTGCGGACCTGCCCGAGGCCGTCGCTTCGACGGTGGAGATTGCGCGACGCTGCGCATTCCGCCCGCACGTCCGAACGCCCATGCTGCCCCGCTTCTTCGTCGGGGAGCACAATCGGGCTCTCGATGAAGCGCATGAGCTGAGCGAGCGAGCGCAAGCTGGACTGGCGCGGCGAATTGAATCGCATGGCGCCGCAGCCGGCACTACCGTTCAGGATTACTACGACCGGCTCTCGTTCGAGCTCAGCATCATCGAAGCGATGAAATATCCGGGATATTTCCTCATCGTCTCCGATTTCATTCAATGGGCCAAGACGCGCGGCATTCCGGTCGGGCCGGGCCGCGGCTCGGGGGCGGGCTCATTGGTATCGTATGCGCTGACCATCACGGACCTCGATCCCATGCGGTTCGGGCTTTTATTCGAGCGCTTCTTGAATCCGGAACGCGTGTCGATGCCCGATTTCGATATCGACTTTTGCCAGGACCGGCGCGACGAGGTGCTCGGCTATGTCCAGGAGCGCTACGGCCGCGACCGGGTCGCGCAGATCATAACGTTCGGGACATTGCAGGCCCGCGGTGTGCTACGCGATGTGGGCCGCGTGCTCCAGATGCCATATGGCCAAGTCGATAAGCTGTGCAAGCTGGTGCCGCAAAACCCGCTCAACCCGGTCACCCTCTCGCGTGCGGTTGAAGACGAACCTCGCCTGCAGGCTGCCCGTGATACCGATCCCGTGGTGAGGCGAGCGTTCGACATCGCGCAGAAGCTCGAAGGCTTGCACCGGCATGCTTCAACCCATGCGGCCGGAATTGTCATCGGCGAGCAGCCCCTCACGGAATTGGTGCCGCTCTACCGCGACCCCAAATCCCTGATGCCGGTCACTCAATTCAACATGAAATGGGTCGAGCAGGCCGGCTTGGTAAAGTTCGATTTTCTCGGGCTCAAGACGCTTACAGTCCTGCAAACAGCTGTCGAACTTCTGCGCAAGCGCGAGGTCGAGATCGACCTTGCGATGATCCCGCTCGATGACCGGAAGACATACGACGCACTGGGGCGCGCTGAAGCGGTCGGCATATTCCAGCTGGAAAGTCAGGGTATGCGGCGCGCTTTGCTCGACATGCGGCCCGACCGATTCGAAGACATCATTGCGCTCGTGGCGCTCTATCGGCCGGGCCCGATGGCTAACATTCCGACCTATTGCGCGCGCAAGCATGGCCGCGAGCGACCCGATTACATTCATCCCAAGCTGGAACCGGTGTTGAGAGAGACTTTCGGGGTGATCGTCTATCAGGAACAGGTCATGCAGGCGGCGCAATTGCTCGCCGGCTATTCGCTGGGCGAAGCCGACCTGCTGCGGCGTGCGATGGGAAAGAAGATCCGCAGCGAAATGCAGAAGCAGCGCAGCCGGTTCGTTTCCGGCTGTGTCGAACGCGGTATCGAGCAAGGCCAGGCAGAGGCCATATTCGAGCTGCTCGAGCGCTTTGCCGATTACGGCTTCAACAAGAGCCATGCTGCTGCTTATGCGCTGGTCGCCTATCAGACTGCGTACATGAAGGCGAATTACCCAGTCGAGTTCCTGGCCGCCTCCATGACCCTGGAAATGGGCAACACTGACAAGCTCTCGGAGTTCAAGGCCGAGGCCGAACGTTTCGGCGTCAAAGTCGAGCCGCCTTCCGTGACCCGGTCCGGCATTGTGTTCGAGGTGGAGGGCGACACGATTCATTATGCGCTTGCGGCTCTGAAAGGTGTTGGCCGCCAGGCGGTCGAAGCAATCGTCGAGGCGCGCTGCAATCAGCCGTTCCGCGACCTTGCGGATTTTGCGAGCCGGATGAATCCGCGCGCGGTAAACAAGCGGGTACTCGAGAGCCTCGCGGCCGCCGGCGCTCTTGACCCATTGGGGGGAAATCGCGCCCAGGTGTTTGCCGCAGCCGACACCATCCTGGCGGTCGCCCAACGCCAGCACGACGTGCACACCAGCGGTGCCCTGGAGTTCTCATTCGGAGGAACGGCCAGGAGTTGCGCCATCCAATTGCCAGATGCGGAGCCCTGGCTCCCGGCGGAGCGGCTCCAGAAGGAGTTCGAAGCCGTTGGCTTCTTTCTCACTGGTCATCCGCTAGATGATTACGTCGACGCGATCAATCAGATGCAATTGCAATTTTGGGCGGACTTTTCGCGCAAGGTTCGAGGCGGTGCGAGCGCAGGCCGGGTGGCCGCAATCGTCTTGACACGCACCGAAAAGAGAACGCGCAATGGGGGGAAGATGGGGATCATCGGCCTTTCGGATCCCACGGGTCACTACGAAGCAGTGCTGTTTTCCGAGGGTTTGCAACAGTTCCGCGACGTGCTCGAGCCGGGAACGGCGGTACTGCTGAGCCTCTCGGCCGAGCTCCAGGGCGATGACGTCCGCGCGCGCATCCAGCTTGCGGAGCCGCTGGAACAGGCTACCGCCAAGCTGTCCAAGTCCTTGCGAATTTTCCTCCGCGGCGACGGCCCGATCGAGAGCGTGGCCAAACGGCTGGAGCTTCCGGCCGACCTCCCAGCGCAGGACAAGGCTGAGGGCGAGGTTGCGCTGGTCCTGCTGCTGGACGGCGTGGAAGTGGAGGTGAAGCTGCCGGGCCGCTTCAAGATTTCTCCTCAGATCGCAGGCGCCATCAAGGCGGTACCCGGCGTGGTGGCGGTGGAGGCGAGGTAGGTCCAGGCGGTAGGCGAGGCGAGGTAGGTGTAGACAGCACGTCAACTTGTCCGGTTTAGGCGAGGTAGGTTGCGTCGGGGAACTTGTGACTATATAAGGCGCCATCTCACACGCGGACCATGGGCCAGAAGGCCCTCCGGTAGCACCTCTCTGACCCGATCGGGAGGCGCTCGCAGGTTCGCGGCGGCTCAACCGGAGAAAGACAAAGTGCCACTTCCCGACTTTTCTATGCGTCAGCTCTTGGAGGCTGGTGTCCATTTCGGGCATCAGTCTCATCGCTGGAATCCGAAAATGGCGGAATACATTTTCGGAGCCCGCAACAACATTCACATCATCGACCTTGCGCAATCGGTCCCGATGATGCATCGCGCCCTGCAGGCCGTGAGCGACACGGTAGCCAATGGCGGCCGTATCCTTTTCGTCGGCACCAAGCGCCAAGCGCAGGATGCCATTGCCGCGGCCGCAAAGAAGTCGGCGCAATACTTCGTCAATTCCCGTTGGCTCGGCGGCACTCTTACGAACTGGAAGACCATCTCCCAATCCATCTCGCGGCTGCGCAAGCTCGAAGAGATGCTGTCGTCCGGCGCCTCGCAAGGTTACACGAAGAAAGAGCGCCTGACGTTGCAGCGCGAGCGCGACAAGCTTGACCGGGCGCTCGGTGGAATCAAGGACATGGGTGGTCTGCCCGATCTCCTGTTCGTAATCGATACGAACAAGGAGGATATCGCCATCAAGGAGGCGCGGCGGCTCGGGTTGCCCGTTGCTGCCATCGTGGACACCAACTGCGATCCTGACGGCATTACCTATGTGGTGCCAGGCAATGACGACGCCAGCCGGGCGATTACGTTGTATTGCGATCTGATCGCGAAGGCCGCAATAGACGGCATTTCACGGGCGCAAGGGGAACTCGGAATTGATACGGGTGCCGCCGCCGAACCCACCGCGGAGGATATTCCTCCTGCCGCTGACGATACTGCGGGCTACGAGGTGCTCTCCGGGCCACGCGGGGTCGCCGACGATCTGAAGAAGCTCCATCACATGTCGCCTGCAATCGAGAAGAAGCTGAACGATCTTGGCATCTTTCATTTTTGGCAGCTTGCGGGACTAGGCCCCGAGGCTGCTCGCAAGATCGGTGAAGAGGTTGGGCTGCCCGGGCGGATGGATGGATGGATCGCGCAGGCCAAGGAATTAACGGCGGAGTGAAGATATTGTTCGTCCTTTAACCTCAGGCGTGAACTTTGAAATTTTTGAACGGGAAGCCCGGGGCCGCGACGGTCAGAGGATCACATTCATGGCGACGATCAGCGCGCAGATGGTGAAAGAGCTCCGTGAGCGCACGGGGGCGGGCATGATGGATTGCAAGGGCGCCTTGAGCGATACGGGCGGGGACATGGAGCGCGCCGTCGATCTCCTGCGCAAAAAAGGGCTCGCCAAAGC
>DASXIG010000182.1:0-11751 GCA_036498105.1 Xanthobacteraceae bacterium
GGCCGAAAATCCGCTACTGGCGCTCGATCGCGATATGGAGCTGTTGATCCATCTCGACCGCCTCAATTATCACGAGGCCTGGATCGGCGAGCATCACTCGGGCGGGTTCGAGATCATCGCCTGCCCCGAGCTGTTCATCGCTGCCGCGGCGGAGCGCACGCGCCACATCCGCCTCGGCACCGGCGTGGTCTCGCTGCCGTACCACAATCCGTTCACGCTCGCCGGGCGCATGATGCAGCTCGACTATATGACGCGCGGCCGCGCCATGTTCGGGGTCGGACCGGGCTCACTCATCTATGACGCGGTCAAGCTGGGGCTCAAAGCCGAGGACCAGCGGCGCAAGCTCGACGAGGCGCTCGACGTGATCATTGAGCTGATGCAGGGGCGCATGGTCACCAAAAAGACCGACTGGTTCGACCTGCATGAGGCGCGCTTGCAGCTCAAAAGCTACTCGCAGCCGATGATGGAAATGGCGGTGGCATCGTCGCGCTCACCGGTTGGCGCCTTGGCGGCCGGCAGGCACGGCATCGGCATGCTCTCGATCGGCGGCACGTCGGACGAGGCGCTCCAGGCGCATGCCAGCAACTGGAGCGTCTACGAGGAAAGCGCCAGAGCCAACGGCAAGACTCCGGACCGATCGAAATGGCGCATCGTGACGTTTGCCCATGTGGCGGAGACGAGCGAGCAGGCGCGCCGGGACATCAAGTTCGGGCTCGAGGACTTCAAGCGCTATTTCAGCGAAGTCGCGACCTTCCCCATCATCCCGCCCGACATCACCACCGATCCGGCCGAGTATCTGGTGGCCTCGGGCCTCGCCTGCATCGGCAGCCCGGCTGACTGCATCCGCCATTTCGAGCGCTTGTGGAAGGGCTCGAACGGGGGCCTCGGCGGCGTTCTCATCTTGGCGCACAACTGGGCAGACTGGGCTGCGACCAGGCGCAGCTACGAGCTCATGGCGCGCTACGTGCACCCGCACTTTCAGCGCAACTCAAACGAGCTGCGCGACTGGAGCTATGAGGACGCGAAGTCCAAATACGCCACTGCGGGCGCTCAATCGAAAGCCGCGGTGCAGGCCGCCATCGACAAGCATCAGCGGTGCAAGGGTTGAAAGAGCGTTCTGCTCGACATCAAAAGGCATAGACCGCATCTCGCGCTGTAGGCGCGCGCAGAGCACACGAGGCTTCGCATCGGCGTGGGTCAATGGTATGAGTTTTGCTTCATAGTTGCGGGGTTTTCGCACCCCATGATGTACGGATGTATGCATGGCCGAGCCCAAGCTCTGCGTCGAGAACGTGAGCATGACGTTCCGCACCCCGACCGGTGCGTTTACCGCGCTTGCCCCCATCACGCTCGCCATCCCGCAGGGGCGCTTTGTCAGCCTCATCGGCCCCTCCGGCTGCGGCAAGAGCACCATCTTCAACATCATTGCCGGGCTGCTCGAGCCGACCGGCGGTCGGGTTCTGATCGACGGCATGGATGCCACCGGGACCATCGGCCGCGTCGGCTACATGCTGCAAAAGGATCTTTTGCTGCCCTGGCGCACCGTGCTCGACAATGTCATCCTGGGCATGGAGATCCAGGCGGTGCCCTTGCGTGCCGCGCGGGAACGCGCGTTGCCGCTCCTGCATCGCTACGGCTTGTCCGGGTTCGAGTACCTCTACCCGAACGCGCTCTCCGGCGGCATGCGGCAGCGGGCGGCGCTTCTTCGCACGTTGCTGTTCGACACGGATATGATCCTCCTGGACGAGCCGTTCGGCGCGCTCGACGCGCAAACCAAGTTGCAGATGCAGGAATGGCTGATGCGGCTGTGGAGCGATTTCGGCAAGACCGTTCTCTTCGTCACCCACGACGTGGAGGAAGCGATCTATCTGTCCGACGAGCTGCACGTCATGGGCACCCGCCCCGGTAGAATCATTGCGAATATCCCGGTGCATCTACCGCGCCCGCGCGTGCGCACCAGCGCGCTGACGACTGAATTCCTGGCCATCAAGGAACGCTGCCTGGAGCTGCTCGACGTCAACCAAAGCCGATCCGAGCCCGTCCACGCCGCCGCCTGATCTGCCAGCAAAGGAACGCGCGATGACCGTCCAGGACAGGTCGACCGCCGAGACGCTTGCTGGTCTTCGCCTGCCCGAGCAGGCGTCGGAACGCACGAAGCCCACATCGCGCTCCGTCCGGCGGCTGCCGGTGCAGAAGGATTGGCCGCTCTGGGCGCTGCTTGCGGCGCAGGCCGGCATCCTCGTCGGCGCGCTGTCGTTATGGGAGATCGGGGCGCGCGCGGGATGGATCGACGCCTTCTTCTGGTCCTATCCGAGCGCCATCGCGCAGACCATGGGCATCTTCTTCACAACGGGCGATGCCTGGACGGATATCAGCTTCACTTTCCGCTCGACCATCTTCGGCTTTCTGCTGGGGACGACCGCCGGCTCGCTGCTCGGGCTCTCGTTCTGGTGGTCACGCAATTATGCCGCCATCGTTCAGCCCTACGTCATCTGCCTGGAATCCATTCCGAAACTTGCGCTCGCCCCCCTCATCATCCTGGTGTTCGGGATCGGGCTCGTATCGAAGGTCGCGGTCGCCACCGCGCTCACCCTGGTGGTATCGACGCTAACCGCCTATGCCGGCGTGAAGGCGCTCGATCCCGACGGCGAGAAGCTGTTCTATTCCCTCGGCGCCACGCGCATGCAGGTGTTCCGCAAGCTCGTGGTCCCGTTCTGCCTGCCCTGGATCATCTCGGTGCTCCGGGTCAATATCGGATTGGCTCTGACCGGCGCGATCGTAGGCGAGTTCATAGCCTCACAGCACGGGCTGGGCCGCGCGATCCTCTATGCCGGCCAGACCTATGACATCGCGCTGGTCTGGGTGGCGGTACTTGTGCTCTCCACCCTCGCCATGGTGATGTATGCAATAATCTCCTGGCTCGAGGGCATGCTGCGCAGAGGTGTGCAGCATTAATGGACAAGTGGAAAGTGAGGACAGCATGAACAGGCGCAAGTTCCTGAAATCGACCGCGAGTCTCGGCGCTGCCCTCGCATCCCCACCTCTGATTGCACGCGCCGCCACGAAGGAGCTTCTGGTCGCAGAGCCGGTCCACAGCACCGGCTATCTGCCGATGTACATCGCCATGGCGAACAACTATTTCGCCGAGTCCGATATCGTGGTGAACATTGTGACCATCGAATCCGGCTCCGGCCACACCAACGCGGTGCTCTCGGGACAGGCCTTCGCCTTCATCGGCGGGCCGGAGCACAATGCCTTCGCCAAGGCCAAGGGCGCCGAACTGCGCTCGATCGTGCACTGCGTCGATCGCGGCAATGTCTACATCAACGCGATCAAGGGCCAGGAGCCGACAGACACGAACTGGCCGGCCTACTTCAAAGGCAAATCGATTGCCCTCGGTCCTTACAGCGGGACGCCGAACTCGATCACGCGCTATCTGCTGATCAAGTGGGGTCTCGATGCCAAGCGCGACGTGTCCCTGATCGAGGTGCCGAACTCGGCGGTGCCTGCGGCGGTCAAGGGCGGCCAAGCTACCGTCGGCGTCGTCACCGAGCCCATGATCACGCAGGGTATTCGCTCCGGTTTGTGGGGCCAGCCGTTCTTCAATGTGCCCAAGGAGCTCGGGCCGTACGCCTATTCCACGATCAATGTGAGGCTCGAATCGATTCAGAAGGAGCCGGAAACGGTGAAAGGCTTCGTCAAAGGCATGGTGAAAGGCCTCAAGTTCATCTACGCCAATCCTGCTGAATCGGCGGAGATCGCAAAAAAGCAATTCCCGACCATGGCGGTCGAAGATCTCAAGGCCACCCTCGACCGCTCGTTCAACGATCAGATGTGGAGCAAGGACGGCATGATCAGCAAGGAGGCGTGGGCGACCGCGCGCTCGGTCGTGCGCGGGGCCGGCATCCTCAAGAAAGACGTCGAATACGAAGAAATCATCGACATGAGCTTCGTCGAGAGCGTGCGCGCAAACCTGTGAACTCGACCTTGGGAATCGTCAAACTAAATGTGAATCGTCAAACTAAAGGAGTGCAATAAATGTCAGAACCGATCTGGAACAAATTCCTCACCGAGCGCGACAAGGCCGTATTTGCCACGTCCGGCTACGGCGCGCGCGGCGGCTTCGGCAAGCGTCCGGCGCTGCTCGTCATCGACGTCAATTACGCGTTCTGCGACGAGCGCCCCATGCCGATCCTTGAATCCATCAAGCGCTGGCGCAACTCCTGCGGCGAGGATGCGTGGATCGCCATGCCCTACCTCAAGTCGCTGATCGAAAAATGCCACGAGAAGGGCGTGCCCGTGATCTACACCACCGGCGTACGGCGCGCCGACAACTGGGACAGCGGAAGCTGGGTCTGGAAGAACGGCCGCTCCGACGAGGATAAATTCAGCCGGCCCGCCACCAATGTCGACGGCAACGAGATCGTCGGCGAGATCGCGCCCGCCCCGCAGGACATCGTGGTGCTCAAGCAGAAGCCGTCGGGCTTCTTCGGCACCAACATGGCGAGCTACCTCACGCTCCTAGGCTGCGACAGCGTGATCGTGACCGGCACCACTACCTCGGGCTGCGTGCGCGCCACCGTGCTCGATGCGTTCAGCCTCAACTACCGCATCGCGCTCGCCGAGGAGGGCTGCTTCGACCGCTCCCAGGCAAGCCACGCCATCAATCTCTGCGACATGAACGCGAAATATGCCGACGTGGTGAAGACCTCGGAGGTGATCGCTTTCCTCGATACCCTGCCGAGCGGGATGTACGACCTGCCGCCCGGAACCCCCGCCGCGGCACCGGCGCCGAAACGCGCCGCCAATTTTTGATTTGCCGCCCGGGTCCGTAGAGCGGGTTAGTCAGCCAAGTCGGCTGATCCGACTTGGCTGACGTAACCTGCCGTCGGCTTACGGCACGGCCCTCCGCGTTTATCGTCCGATACGGTGCAAAGGCGTGGAACGGATCAGCGCAAGGCATCTTCCGCCACTGCGGCGGGTTACGCCGCAAAATCGACGCGGCCGATTTTGCAGCTAACCCGCCCTACACGTTGCTGCGGATTTCACGGCGCTTCCAGCCCTTTCACGGCAAGGAGCGGGCGCGCGGCGCCGCTGATGAAGTCCACAAAAGCCTTGGCGCCTTTCGGGTCCTTGGCCGTCGAGAGCACCCCGGCGGAGAAGATCGTGATCTTCTGCAATGGCGCCGGTAGCGGCCCCACGATGTCGATGCCGGAAACAGGCATCAGCTCGCTGATCTGCTGAATGCCGATCTCCGCGCCGCCGCCGGCAACCACATCGCCGATCGGCGTGCCGCCCTCCGGGACGACGAGCTTCGGGTTCACCTCTGCGTTGATCCCAAGCCGCTCCAGCACGGTCGGAAAGTAAATCCCGCTCTGGCCGGACTTGGAATGGGCGACGCTCTTCGCCTCTAGCAGCGCGCACCTGAGTGCCTCCGGCGAGCTGATATCGGGCTTGTGGGCACCCTTGCGCACCGCCAGCCCGATGCCGGAACGGGCGAGATCGATGCGGCTCCCGGCCACCACCTTGCCCTGTCCAACGAGATCGTCGATGGCTTCGCGCGTGAGAACGGCGACGTCACCGCCAGCGCCACCCGCGATGTCTTTCATGAGCCCCACGGTCGAGCCCCAGATCAGCGCGACTGAGCCTCTGCTCTCCCGCTCGAGCGCCGGCGCGAGTTCCGTCATCACGGATTTGAGGCCGTTGGTGCACAGAATTTCCATGTGATCCCACCCTGTGAATTCAACCTTGTAGGGGCGGGTTTCAAACCCGCCCCTACGCTGCGTGACGCAGCAGTGCTAAGTTCAGCGCAATAGATTACGGCGTCTCGATGCAGGCGGCGTCAAGAGGATGAAACCACGATGCAGACCGAAAGCGCACGCATGAGCTCGGCCGCCGAGGCGCGGTTCCGGGTCGATTACCCCAATTCCGAGCCGCGCGTGACCAAGGTGGTCGCCCTCGACGATGCGAGCGAGCAGGTAGTCAAGCGGGTGGCGCAACAGAGTTGGCGCCGTGCAAACTTCTTCACCTCGCTCAAGCTCGACGGCGCACCACGCCGCGAGGGCTGGTCGATGCAGGCTTGGCTGAGCGACCTCGCTGGCCGCACCAAAGCCTTGGTCGAGGAGGTGGCCTCCGCCGACCTCGTGGTTATGGTCGCGAGCGCCGGTGCCAGCGCAGAGGCTGCCTCGGTGATCGGCGAGGCGTGCTCGGCACGCAAGGTGATGACCACGGCGCTGATCGTCGGCAGCGGCGGCCGCTCGGACGAAGAGCTGTCCAGGACGCTGGCGGCGCTGCGTCCTTATGCTTCCATGCTCGTCATCGCCAACGACGACGAGTACATCGAGGAAATGCTGGCGGCCCTGCGTGCGTGACGCGCGGTTTACTTCGCTTGCTCCTCGGTGAAGAACTTCTCGCCGTAGGCGAAGCGGTTGGGTTTGAGGAAGAACCCGAGAATCACGGCACCCTTGGGCGCCACCGCCTCATGCCGGTTCCCCGCCGGGCGCCACACGAACTGACCGGGACCGCATGCGCCTTCGTGATCCTCGATGGTGCCTTCCAGCACGAAGGTCTGCTCCAGCGCGGTGTGCTCGTGCAGCGGCACGACTGCGCCCGGGTCGAGCTTGAACAAGGCGGTGGTGATGCCATCGTCATCGGAGTAGAGCACCTTGATCGCAATGCCCGGGAATTTGGTTTTCTCCCACGGCATGCCGGGTGCATCGATATAGCGCGAAGCAAGCTCCGGCCTGTTCTCGGGCTTGATGTCGGAATGCACGACGGTGCGAGGTTGCGCTTGCATGAACTCTCCTTGCCGGCGCTCGTTGAAGCGTTCGCAGCGGGCAGACCGGCTCGCCACGCAGAAAGATTCTCGGCATCCGGGATGGACGCCGAATGTTTGCGTCTAACGTTGTAGTCTCGCGCGAGGGCTAGCGCCCGGCGCTGCGGAACTCCTTCGCGGCCTTCCCGGCGGAGGCGAAGGTGGCTGCTGCTTCCTTTGCCGTCATCGCCACCGTCGTCTCGAGGTGGGATAAGCTGCCGCCTGCCGCCGCAGCCAGGACCGCGGAAGCGGCAGCCTTCTCGTCCGGGAACTCGCCAATGGCCAGCCAGTCATGCCGGCCGAAGGTCAGATACCAGCCGATGAGCTTGCCTCCTGCGCTCTTGAACAGCTTGGCGACGGACTCCTCGCGATTTTCCGGATTGGCCAGCATGCCCTTGATAGCGTCCGCCGTGAAGCGACCACGCGAGATATAGATTGGCATGGCTTCTCTCCTCAAATTTCTTACGACTTAACATGGGCGCCGAAGACTACTGCCGGAGCCTGCAAGCGTTCAAGGGACCATGATCGATGCGACCGGCACGAGCTAGTGTCCCGATTCCGAAATTCGTTTCATCGTGCGGCAAGCTCTCTTGCGAATTTCGGAATCGAAGGACACTAGCAAAACCTATGTTTCTAGTGTGGCTGTGGTTCAGAAGTCCGCAACCCGCGCTTGCCGCAAGAATGATGCGGACTTCTGAACCGCCACACTAGTCTCTCGTAACCTGCAAAGCTTCCCGATGTCCCGCTTCACCAATCTCGGCGATCTCATTTCCCGCGATCGCGACTTGGACAAGGTCGCGATCATCGATCTTGGGGCCGAGCAGGTGGCGCGCGAAGTCAGCTATGCGCAACTTGATGCGATGGCCGATGGGGTGGCGCGCGCACTCGCGCGTCGCGGCCTGGCGCGCGGCGATCGCGTCGGCATCCTTTCCGCCAATCGGGCGGAGTATCTCGCTGCCTATTTCGGAATCATGCGCGCCGGCCTGATTGCGGTGCCGGTCAATTTCAAGTTTCCCCGGGACGGGATCCGCTTCATCCTGCGCGATGCCGGTGCGAAGCTCATCTTCTGCGACCGGGAGCGCGCGGGCGACGCCCCGGAAGAGCTGCCACGCGTGGAGTTCGGTCGGCACGGCACCGGCGGCTTCGAGGATTTCCGGGACGCGGGCCCGCTTGAACCGATCATCCCGCATCCGCACGAGCCCGCGATGTTCCTTTATACTTCCGGGTCGTCTGGGCCGCCGAAGGGCGTCGTGCTTTCGCACCAGAGCCACATATGGGTGGTCGAAACCCGGCTGGCGCCCGGGCTTGACCGGCATCGCTATCTCATCGCTGCCCCGCTCTATCACATGAATGCGCTGGCACTTAGCAAGCTCGCCTGCGCTGCCCATGCCACCATTGTGCTGCTCCCGCAGTTCTCGGCACGCGCCTATATCGATGCGATCCCGCGCTATCGCTGTACCTGGCTGACTGCTGTGCCGCCCATGATGGCGATGATGCTGCAGGAGAAAGAGCTGCTCGCCGCAACCGACCTTTCCAGTGTCGAAGCCATCCGCATGGGATCGGCGCCGGTCAGCCAAAGCTTGATGGAGTCGATTCGGAGTGCCCTGCCCTGGGCGTCCGTGACCAACGCCTATGGTACGACCGAAGCCGGCCCGGTCGTATTCGGGCCGCACCCTGACGGGCTGCCGCAACCCGAGATGTCGGTCGGCTACCCGCATCCGCAAGTCGAGCTGCGGCTGGTCGCCGATGGCCAAGCCGGAGCCAGGGAAGGCGTGCTGGAAATGCGATCTCCCGCCGTGATGAACGGATATCACAACCGGCCGCAGCTTAAGCCGCCGTTCACTACCGATGGCTTCTACGTCAGCGGCGACGTTTTCCGGCGCGACGATGCGGGCTTTCACTATTTCGTGGGACGCGCCGATGACATGTTCGTATCGGGGGGCGAGAACATCTATCCCACCGATGTCGAGCGCATGCTGGAGCGCCACCCCGGTGTCGCGCAGGCGGCGGTGGTGCCGGTCGCGGACCAGATCAAAGGGCAGAAGCCTGTTGCTTTCATCGTGCGCAAGCCGGGACTGGCGCCCACCGTCGACGACATCAAGCGCTTTGCGCTCGCCAATGCACCGGCTTATGCCCATCCTCGGTTTGTGTGGTTCGTGGATGAGTTGCCGCTTGCCTCCACCAATAAGCTCGATCGCTCTGCCTTGCGTCGCCTCGCGCAGGAGCGCGCGGCAGCCGACCGGGCTTCGTAGGGGCGAGGCATTCGCCTCGCCCGCGTTTCGGCAGGCGCGATGCAGGAAGCGGGCGACGCATGCGTCGCCCCGCGAGAGGTGCCGCATGAAACATACTCGGCAGCTTCCCGTCGGCGAAGAAATCTTCCTCGATCATATCGGGTGCTTCGTGCGCGATGTGGAAGCGGCAACCGGCGCGCTCCAGCGGCTGGGCTTTGCACCCATGCCGGTTTCCATCCAGGTCAATCCCGGTCCCGCGGGCGGCGCATCCCGCCTCACCGGCACCGGGAACGTCACCGCCATGTTGTCGGAAGGCTATATCGAGGTGCTGTTCAAGACGGCGGAGACGCCGCTCGCGGCGGAGCTCGCGGCGGCGACCGCGCGCTATCCCGGCATGCATCTAACAGCCTTTGCAGTGGCTGACGCCGCAGCCGCCCATCGCCGGCTCAGTGATCAGGGCTTCCGCGTGCGGCCATTGTCGAAGATGGAGCGACCAGTGGACACCGGCGCCGCGGCGGGAACGGCCGCATTCACGGTGGCGCGCATCGAGCCTGGGGAGATGCGGGAGGGCCGCATTCAGATCCTCACCCATCACACCGAGGCCATGGTCTGGCAGCCCCGCTGGCTGTCGCATCCCAACGGCGCCCAGGGATTGCTGGGCATCGTGATCGCGGTTCACGATGTGGCGGAGGCCGCGCAGCGCTTCGCCAGGTTCACCGGGCGCCAGGCGCGGCCGGCCACATTCGGGCAGTCGATCGAGCTCGATAGAGGCTATGTTGATCTGATCACGGCCGAGGGGTTTGCCCGCATGCTGCCGAACATCCGGATTCCCTCGCTTCCATTCGTAGGCGCTTGCGAGATCCGGATCGCCTCGCTGCCGGCGCTGCGCGACCTGTTGAAGCGATCCGAAATCGACGCGGCACAGCGCGCGCGGCATCTGGTCGTCGAGTTTCCACAAGCTCTCGGGCAAGGAGCCTGGCTGTTCAGGGAGTGAGCCACCGTGCCAGCAGCGCTCGAGACGCTCCTGCAATGCCGGCCCTACAACGCCGTTGCCGATTTCGTGGATGCTCCACCACGCCCGGGACACCCGCCCATAAATTCGCGCCTATGCGGCCAAGCCCGCGCATGATTAAGCTTGCGCGGCTTGCCGCGCCGCCGCCAGGGCCTCGCGCAGGCTGTCGCTGCGCCGGTTATGGGCGAGGAGCACCTCCGCCATGGTGGGCGTGCGCTCTGCCGCCGTGCGCTGCGCCGGCGGCTTGAGCCGGGCGGAGAGGTAGGCGCCCTCGCGCCGGCCGAGGGCCACGAGCCCGCGCCCGAACGGCTCCTGCTCGTGCGCATACTGCATGAGCCCTGCCGCGACGCCCTTTCCTCGCACCGCCTCGGCGAGGCTTGCCGCCTCGAGCGCCGCCTTGGTCACCCCAGCCCCGACATGGGGGCGCGCGACGAAGGCCGCATCGCCAAGGAGCGCGACGCGCCCGAATACCATGCGCGAGCTTTCCAGGTCGAGGATCGGCTGAAAGAACGGCTGCGCGCGCGCAAAGATTTCTGAAAGCTGCGGGGCAATGAGCGCCCGCGCGGTCGCCTTGATGGCGGCAATGACGTCGGCGCGGATGAGCGGCGGCGGGATGGCGGTACCGTGATGTTTCCCGCTCGCGTCGGTGCAGAGATCAATAAGCGTCGCCTCGGCGGTCGGGCGGTACCAGACGACATTGTAGGCGCGCCGGCCAGTCTCGGTCTCGTTGTTGCGGCCGGGGACGGGATAGGCGAGGAAGAGCTCGCCTTCAGGCAGGCAGAACGCGTAGCGCTCGAAGACCTGCGCGTGGATCGCGGGGGGAACTTCGCTCTCGTCCAGCATGGCACGCCAGGCGACGTAGCCCGCGTACTGCGGGGCCACCTCGGGAAGGAACTGCTCGCGCACGGTGGAGCGCCCGCCGTCGGCAGCAACGAGGAGCTCGCCCTCGACCCGCGCGCCATTCGCAAAAACGGCGGTCACGGCGCGCGCGTCCTGCTCGATGCGCGTGAGCGACATGCCGAGCCGATAGCTCGCCGGCGGCAGCGGATCGCGCAGCGCCCGGTAAAGCCGGCCCCACGAGCTCATCAGGCGGGTGGTCTCCTCCTCCACCAGCACGTGGCCGCGCCCATCGAAACAGACGATGCGATCGAGCCTCACCCCCATGGATTCGTCGAAATCGATGCCGATGCGCTGGAGGATGTCGAGGAGCTGGGGGTGCGTGCTCAGCCCCGCGCCGCGGCCGGTGAGGTCCTCGGCGTTGCGCTCGAACACGGTTGCCTCCCAGCCCGCCCGGCGCAGGAGGTTTGCGGCGAGCAGGCCGCCGAGCGAGCCGCCGATCACCAGCGCGCGTCGGGGTGAGGGGGGCATGGGTTCAGTATGGCGGTGGGGGGGCGGTTTCAATCCTGGCTCTCCGTGCGGCTCCCGCTCCGCGAGAAGTGCCGATATTGTTGCAAACGTCTCCAATACCGGACTCATGCATTGCAGCAAACGCAGTGTCCGGATTCGTGCTCATCGCCGCCATCGCGCGCCGATCTCTTCGCATCCTGCTAGCCATTGCGATAGATGTAACTGTAACCGTTGATTGCGGGTGCGCCGCCGAGATGCGCATAGAGGACTTTCGAGCCGGCAGGGAAGAAACGCTTTCTCACGAGATCGATCATCCCTTGCATGGATTTTCCCTCATATACTGGATC
>DASXIG010000183.1:0-4094 GCA_036498105.1 Xanthobacteraceae bacterium
TGCTGCTTCCACTGATGCCGATATTGCCGGCAAGGAAACCCAGCGCGAAGTCATGATCCCGGAGCCGCTCGCGGTCGGCCGCTTCGCGGTCACGCGGCGGGAGTTTCGTGCTTTCGTCGAAGCGACGAGCTTTCCCATACCCGACAGAGCCTACACGGACGAGGACGGCCATTTCGGTCTACGAGACGGTCGCGGTTGGCTCAATCCCGGTTTCGCTCAGGGCGAAACGCATCCCGTCGTCTGCGTCTCCTGGTACGATGCCATGGCTTATATCGCGTGGCTGAACATCCTCACCGGCAGCCATTATCGGCTCTTGACCGAATATGAGTGGGAATATGCCTGCCGTGCCGGTTTACAAACCAGCTATTGGTGCGGGGAGACGATCGAGGGCGAAGCAAATTGCAAGATTCACGGTGAGAAGCTCCCCGCCGTTTCCGGCCGGGGAGCACGCGATAGCGCCACCGTAGCGGTCGATTGCTTCAGGCCGAACCGCTGGGGCCTTTCGCAAATGGCCGGCAACGTGGCCGAATGGTGCAGCGATTCCTGGCAGCTCGAATGCGGTGTCAATTCAGGGCGGCGCGCCGAGTTGATGAGCCTGGACGGCGATGATCAATACCGCAGAGTCATCCGCGGCGGCTCCTGGAACGACTACCCGGCGCGGCTGCGCTCGGCCGCCCGCGACGCGGAGCACCCCAATTGGCGACTGAATACGATCGGCTTTCGCGTCGCCAAAGCATTGGACTGGCAGGACTGGCAGCGGCCCGTCGAGTTCTGGGAAATGGTGAGAAACGGCAAATTCCAGCTCTGGAAATCAGTGTGGGATGTAACGACGCCTTCCATCGCAGCAGGCGCGAGCTTTGCAGGAATGAAGCTGTACTTGAGCGTTTTCGTTCGCGGCGGTTATTTCCCCACAAGCGAGAAGCACAGTTTCCATCGCGCTTTCGATGACCTTGCGGAAGAGCTCGCCCGACAAGCAGAAAGATTCGACAGCACGCGTGGAAAATACTTCAGCTTCATCAATGACAGCTCCAATGATTATTGGTCCGTCAGAGAATACCTGCTCCCAGATGATCCGGAATTGAGCATGAAGTGGTTACACATTGTTTTGACGTACTTGTCGGCCGCTCGCCGCGCGTTGGAGTGTCATAGTGCGAGACTTGGTCACTCAGTCCAGTGGAATATGAGGCTCGCTGAAAAAGACGTCCCCTGGAGTGAGTCCATGCAAAGCTTTGATTTCCCGGCGTGAGGAGAAGTAGATTGATTCGAACAATGGGTTCAGGTCTGCGCACTTCTCGCCGGGCGAGAGCCGCGACCCAGGGGCCACATGCGATGCACACGACTAATCGAACCGGCGTGCGCCCGGGAGCGCGGCGAGCGCCGCGTTTGCCACTTCCCGGTCCTGCTCGCTGGTGCCCGAGCCGATGCCGATGCCGCCGACCACATCGCCGTCCACGATGACCGGCAACCCGCCCGGCAGGTTGATGCGCTTGCCGCGGGTCGCAATGGCGAGCTTGAGGTCCGTGCCGGCGGCAATGTCGCCGGTCGGCCTGCCGTAGGATGCCGCGGTCTTCGCCTTCATGAGCGAGGTATCCACCGAGAGGGAATACGCGCCGTCCATGCGCGCGAACGCAAGTAGGTGTCCGCCCGCATCGACCACCGAGATGCACTGCGGCACGCCCATATCTTTCGCCTTGGCCATGGCGGCCGCGACGAGCCTCATCGCCCCCTCGCACGTGAGCTTCAGCGCGGCAACCGTATCGGCCATGGAGATACTCCGAGCAGCTGGAAATGGGCCGCGTCGGTGATAGGCCAGATCGCCGCCGTGGGAAACCGGTCCCCCGATGTATCCGAAACGGTCTACGGTAGGGTGGGTTAGGCGCGCGCGCCTGAATTGCCGCGGAGTGCGCAACGTTCTATGCGCGCGCCGTAACCCACCATGGTGGATTACGCTCGCGCTGAGGCGCGAGCTAATCCACCCTACAGGGTGTGCTAGAACAGGGCGGCACGCCGCCCCGCAGGAGACCTTGCCATGAGCAGCAACCGCGTTCACCGCATCGCCGTCATTCCCGGCGACGGCATCGGCAAGGAAGTCATGCCGGAGGGGGTGCGCGTGCTCGAGGCGGCCGCGAAGAAATTCCGCTTCGAGCTCCGCCTCGACGACTTTGACTTCGCCAGCTGCGACTATTACGAAAAGCACGGCCGCATGATGCCGCAGGACTGGAAGGAGAAGATCGGAAGCCACGACGCGATCTTCTTCGGCGCGGTCGGCATGCCCGACCGGGTGCCAGACCATATCTCGCTGTGGGGCTCGCTCATCCTGTTTCGCCGCGAGTTCGATCAATACGTCAACCTCCGCCCGGTACGGCTGATGCCCGGCGTTCCCTGTCCGCTCGCCAACCGCAAGCCCGGCGATATCGATTTCTGGGTGGTGCGCGAGAACACCGAGGGCGAATATTCCGCGATCGGCGGGCACATGTTTCCCGGCACCGACCGGGAGGTGGTGGTGCAGGAGACGGTCATGAGCCGGATTGGCGTGGACCGGGTGCTGAAGTTCGCCTTCGAACTTGCCCGCTCCACGCCGAAAAAGCATCTCACGTCGGCGACCAAGTCGAACGGCATCGCCATCACCATGCCGTACTGGGACGAGCGCGTGCGCGCGATGGCAAAATCCTATCCCGACGTGAGCTGGAACCAGTTTCACATCGACATCCTCACGGCGCAATTCGTGCTCAATCCCGATCGGTTCAACGTGGTCGTCGCTTCCAACCTGTTCGGCGACATCCTGTCCGACCTCGGCCCGGCCTGCACCGGCACCATCGGCATCGCGCCCTCCGGCAACATCAATCCGGAGCGCAAATTTCCCTCCGTGTTCGAGCCGGTGCACGGCTCGGCGCCGGACATCGCCGGCCAGTGCATCGCCAATCCGGTCGGGCAAATCTGGTCGGGCGCAATGATGCTCGATCACCTGGGGGAGCCTGACGCGGCGGCCGCGATCGTCACCGCGATCGAGCGGGTCCTGGCCGAACCGAAGCTGCGGACTCGCGACCTCAAGGGGACGGCCGATACGGTGACCTGCGGCAAGGCGGTCGCCGCGGCGCTCGGGTGATCATTCATGCGCGTGAACGACATCCGCGGCTTCGACTTCGGTCTCGGCGAGACCGCCGACATGCTGCGCGATAGCGTGCGCGGCTTTGCCGTCGACAAAATTGCGCCGCGCGCCGACGAGATCGACCGCAGCAACACGTTTCCGCGCGACCTCTGGCCCGAGCTCGGCAGGCTCGGGCTCCACGGCATCACCGTCGAGGAGGAATGGGGCGGCGCGGGGCTCGGCTATCTCGAGCATTGCGTCGCCATGGAGGAGATCTCGCGCGCTTCCGCCTCCGTCGGGCTCTCCTACGGTGCGCACTCCAACATCTGTGTCAATCAGATCCGGCGCAACGGCAACCCCGAGCAGAAGCGGCGGTACTTGCCGAAGCTCATCTCGGGCGAGCATGTGGGCGGGCTCGCGATGTCGGAGCCGGGAGCAGGCTCCGATGTGGTCTCCATGCGCACGCGCGCGGAGAGGAAGGGCGACCGCTTCATCCTCAACGGCACCAAGATGTGGATTACCAACGGGCCGCAGGCCGAGGTGCTCGTGGTCTACGCCAAGACCGATCCCGATGCCGGCCCGCGCGGCATCACCGCGTTTCTGATCGAGAAGGGATTCAACGGTTTCTCCACCGCCCAGAAGCTCGACAAGCTCGGCATGCGCGGCTCCGACACCTGCGAGCTCGTGTTCGAGGATTGCGAGGTGCCGCGGGAGAATGTGCTGGGCGATGTGGGCGGCGGGGTCACTATCCTGATGTCGGGGCTCGACTATGAGCGCGTGGTGCTGGCGGCGGGCCCGCTCGGCATCATGGCCGCCTGCATGGACGTAGTGCTGCCCTACGTCCATGAGCGGAAACAATTCGGCCAGGCGATCGGCGAGTTTCAGCTGGTGCAGGGCAAGGTCGCGGACATGTACGTGACCATGAACGCGGCCAAGTCCTACGTCTATGCGGTGGCGCGCGCCTGCGACCGCGGCGAGACCACGCGCGAGGACGCCGCTGGCGCCA
>DASXIG010000184.1:0-1972 GCA_036498105.1 Xanthobacteraceae bacterium
ACCGGGGCGCGAATCAGCGAAAGTTGTTGTGCAGCAACGACTTTTCTCTGATCCAAGGAGCGCCCCGATGCCGACAGAGTGTAGCGCAGAACGGTTTGATTTTGGAGTGGTAGAAGGTCGGGCTGTGGAAGCGGCCTTTGATGGCGGGCTGGTAACGTCGGATGCTGGAGCGCTGCTTCTGGGTGCGACGGATCGGGCGATCGATCTGGTGGGGCGCTTTGCGGATTGCTTTCGCGACCATCGCCGTCAGGACTTGATCGAGCATACGGTCGGCACGTTGATCGGGCAGCGGGTCTTTGGCATCGCGCTGGGCTATGAAGATCTCAACGACCATGATGAACTGCGGCACGATCCGCTGATGGCGGTGCTTTCGGGCAAGCTCACGGCCCGTCGCGGGGACTGCGCGCCGGTGGCCGGCAAGTCGACGCTGAACCGGCTGGAGCTGAGCCGAAACGAACCTTCGCGCTATCACAAGATCGCCTATGACGCGGCGGCGATCGAGGCGCTGCCGGTGGCTCTGTTCCTGGAGGCGCACAAGCGACCGCCGGAGCAGATCACCCTCGATCTCGACGCCACCGATGACCCGCTGCACGGGCATCAGGAGGGGCGCTTCTTCCACGGCTATTACGACTGCTACTGCTATCTGCCGCTGTATGTGTTCTGCGGCCGGCATCTGCTGGCGGCCAAGCTGCGCCCCTCCGACATCGACGCCAGTGCGGGCAGCGTCGAGGAGGTTGCGTGGATCGTCCGGCAAATCCGCGCCCGCTGGCCGTTCGTGCGCATCGTGCTGCGGGCGGACTCGGGCTTTGCGCGCGAGGCGCTGATGGCATGGTGCGAGCAGAACCGCGTGGATTACCTGTTCGGGCTCGCCCGCAACGTTCGCCTGGTCGCCATGATCGAGCAGGAGCTTGCCGCGGCGAGAGCTGCGGCCGAGAAGACCGGCCGCCCGGCGCGCCGCTTCAAGCACTTCCAGTGGAGCACGCTCGACACCTGGAGCCGAAGGCGCCGCGTCGTCGCCAAGGCAGAGTGGACGCAGGGCGAGGCCAATCCGCGCTTCGTCGTAACCTCGCTCAAGCGGGCCGAGGTCGGCGCCCGCCCCCTTTACGAGGACATTTACTGCGCCCGCGGCGAGATGGAGAACCGCATCAAGGAATGCCAGCTCGATCTTTATGCCGACCGCACCTCGGCGGCGACCATGCGCGCCAACCAACTGAGGCTGTGGTTCGCCTCGATGGCCTATGCGCTCCTCTGTGCTCTGCGGCGTATCGGCCTGGCCGACACCGTCTTCGCCGACGCCACCTGCGGCACCATCCGTCTCAAGCTCCTGAAGATTGGCGCGCTGGTGCGCCTCAGCGTCCGCCGCATCAAGATCGCCATGGCCTCGGCCTGCCCAGCCGCCGAACAGTGGGGCCACGCCGCTCGCCGCCTGGCTGATGCCGCCCGAGCCCGCGCCGCGCCGGTCTGACACGCGAAGTGCGACGCGCCAAAACCGCCGCTTCATCAACCGGCCCACTGGAGAAACACACAACCAAAATCGTGCCATCAGCGCCTTCCGGCGCCACAATCCTTCATGGCCATGACTGATCCACCAAATCGGCGTCGCAAAATCAATCAGGGCCGTGAGAAATGCGGGTTAGAGGAGATTTGATCGCGGGAATTGATCGATGCTCCGAAGGCTACTTGGGCTCACCAATCCTGAAATCGTCTTTGGCTTCGTTCTTGCCAGCATCTTTTGGATTGCCGTCCTTGGTTGGCAAGCGGCTTATACGCCCTCCGAAATAGAAAAGCGCCAATGTGAGGAAGCCGCTCACAAGGGCGGCTTCAAGAGTGAAGAGTGTAAAACCATTTGGGAGAGGACGACGACTGACCCAGTCGCGTTCTTTACCTTCGTGCTCAGCATATCGACAATTGGTCTCTGGATCGTCACTTGGCGGGCAAGCACCGCCCAGTCCCCCGACATGAAGGCTTCCAT
>DASXIG010000185.1:0-2014 GCA_036498105.1 Xanthobacteraceae bacterium
GACCACTCCGGTATCGATGTCCTGCGGCTTGAGTTGCGCCGCCGCATAGGCGGCATCGATGATGCCGCCCAGCGCATTCTCGTCGATACGCACGTCGCTCGCATAAGGCGTGAGCGCAACCGGCGACTGGAACAGGGTCTCCCGCGAGACGACGTAATAGCGGCTAGTGAGATCCTCCCCGTAACGGCGCAGGTTGATGCGGGAGAAGATGACCTGCGTTCCCGCCGAGCCGATGTCGATGCCGACCGTCACCAGCGTGACGTGGTCCTGGATCCAGATCGGGTTTTCCTCGAGCGGCCCGTCGTCTGCGAGGTCGAAATGATCGTGATCATGGTCAGCGTCGCCGTCGTGATCGTGAACGAAATCCTGGCCGAGCAGATGGTCGGCAAGCGTATGCTTCGTGCTCTCGGAATCCGCCATTTGCGGCTTGTCTCCTTGCGGCGGCAGCCTCGACGGCGCGCGCGATGTTATGGCATGCCTGATTCGGCGCGGTCAAAACGCGCGGAATGGGCGATGTCGGTCACGGCGCGCGCGCCGCCTCCGGATACCTGCATGCGCTATCAGCCTCCCAGGATTTGAGCCGGGCAGCGTTGCGGCCGGCGGTCCAGCCGCCTACGAAGCATTCCGCCAGGTTCCCGCCGGATATGTAGAGATGGCCGAACACACCGCCGAGCTCGCCGGCTGCGAACAGCCGCGGGATCGGCTCGCCGAAAGCGCCCAGCACGCGTTGCTCGGCGTCGTGCACCGGCCCGCCGTGGGTGTTGGAGCAGATGGGCCAGACCTCCGCCCAATAATACGGAGGGGAAGCGATCTTCACCATGGAGGTCGCCGGCCTGCCGTGCAGCGCATCTCTGCCCTCGTCGCAGGCTGCATTCCAGTCGCCGATACTCGCAGCGAGGGTGCGCTCGTCGAGCTTCATCGCGCCCGCAAGCTCGGCGATCGAATGGCACTTGTGCAGGATGCGGCCTTCCAGCTCCCGTAATGCAGCCTCGCTCCAGCCAAACTTGAAGCGGCGGTCGTTGAAGGTCGGTGAGACGATCGGATAGGCCCCGCGCCCTGTCTCATCCATGATCATGAAGGACGGGATGCGCAGATAGCTCATGGAATATCCGTCCAGCAGCGCCATGGCGCGCCATGAGGTGTCCTGGGTGTAGGGCTGATACTCGTTCATGTAGCGCCGGCCGAGGCGATCCACGATGATCCAGGGCACCGTGACGTCGGCCCGCGCCGGCTCTCCAGGGATCCAATCCGGCAGGCGCTTTGGACGAATTCCAAAGGGGTAGGCGGGGTCGGGATGCCTGAAACCGTAGACCCCGTGATAGTGCCACATGTGCCAGAGCGCGGCGCCGACCTCCTGCGCCATCAGGATGCCGTCGCCGGTATTGCCCATGTAGGCGGCGTTGAGCACGGGTTTTTCCTGCCAGAACTGCCGCTGCATCTCCGCATTCGCCTCGAAGCCGCCGCAGGCGAGAACGACACCGCGGCGCGCTTTCAAATTGATCATCTTGCCGTCGCGTTCAGCTTTGATGCCTCCGATCTCGCCGCCGCTTCCCCTGAGCAATCGGCGCGCCGGCGTCGAGAGCCACATCCTCACTCCGCGCGAGCGGATGTTGTCTTCAAGCACCTTGAACAGGCGCACGCCCGCGGCGCGATGGATCGGGACATAGCTCGACACGAAGGGATAGGTCCGCTCGGCATCGAAGCCGGGCACATGCTTGACGCTGACATATCCGAAGGTCTTGCTGCCGGGAAAAGGATAGTTGCCGTCGGCCTGGCGGCGATCGATGGTGGCGCCGGACGCATGACAAAGCCTTTCCACGTAAGCGGGTATCTCCGCCATACCCTGCGCAAGCACCCGCAATACGGAATCTGGCGTGGTCCCCGCATTGGTTGCCTGCAAATGCTGGAAGCCGTCTTCCGCGTTCGCGACCACCCGCACGTTGCCGCCTGACGTGATCGAGATGCCGCCCGGGTCCGGCATCTTCTCGATCAGGAGCACTTCTGCGCCGGCATC
>DASXIG010000186.1:0-8175 GCA_036498105.1 Xanthobacteraceae bacterium
GCAGCGGCTCAAGCACGGGCCGCTGGCCGAGTACAGCCAGTACGGCGAAGGCATTCCATTCGGGGATGCGGTGCCGCGCGCGGGCAACGATTCCGGCGGCGGCCAGCCCGGCTGGATCCTCAAATGCAAGGGCTGGGAGAAGGATCCCGACGCCTACATCTATTTCATCACCCAGGCGCCGGTCTGGGGAGCGATCTGCGATCTCATCGGCAAGCCGGAATGGAAGACCGATCCGGACTATGCCACCCCGCCCGCGCGCCTGCCGCGACTGCGGCACATCTTCAGCACGATCGAGCAATGGACCATGACCAAGACCAAGTTCGAAGTCATGGACATCTGCAACGGTGTGGACATCCCGGTTGGGCCGATCCTGTCCATGAAAGAGATCGCGGAGGAGCCGTCGCTGCGCGCCACCGGCACCGTGGTCGAGGTAGACCATCCCACCCGCGGCAAGTATCTGACCGTTGGCAATCCGATCAAGATGTCGGACTCGATCACCGAGGTGAAGCGCTCGCCGCTTCTTGGTGAGCACACCGACGAAATCTTACGCAAGGAGCTCGGTTACAGCGAGACGGAGATTGCCGACATCAAGGCATCGGGCGCGATCACCGCGCCTGACAAAGGCGCGCGCGCCGAGGCGGCTTAGGCCAGGTGTGGAAAATGCGTATTGTGGTGCACGGGCAGCAGGCATTCGGCAAAGCCGTGCTGGAAGCGCTGCTCAAGCGTGGCGAGAACGTCGTCGCGGTTTATGTCGCGCCGGAGAAGGAGGGCGCCAAGGCCGACCCGCTCAAGGAAGCAGCACAGGCCGCCAGGCTCCCGGTGCATCAGCCTGCGTCATACCGCAAGCCGGAAGTATGGGAGGAGTTTCGGGCGCTCAAGCCGGACCTGCAGGTGATGGCGTTCGTGACGCTTTTCGTGCCCGAAGACTTTCTGAACATTCCGACCCAGGGCTCGATCCAGTATCATCCTTCGCTGCTGCCGAAATATCGCGGCCCCAGCGCCATCAACTGGCCTATTATTCAGGGCGACAGCGAGACCGGACTTTCCATCTTCTGGCCCGACAACGGGCTCGATACCGGCGACGTGCTGTTGCAGAAGAAGACTCCCATCGGCCCGACCGATACGCTGGGCAGCGTCTATTTCGACCGGCTGTTCCCGATGGGCGTGGACGCAACGCTGGAAGCCGTCGATCTGGTCAAGGCGGGCAAGGCGCCGCGCGTCAAGCAGGATGAATCCCAGGCCACCTATGAAGGCCGCTGCGGCTCCGACAATGCGCGCATCGACTGGGGCAAGCCGTGGCTGCAGATCGACCGGCTCATCCGCGGCTGCAATCCCGCGCCGGGCGCGTGGACCACGCTGGAAGGAAAGCCGATCAAGATATTCGAGGCGAAACCGCTGCCGGCCAAGAATCCCAAAGGGATCGGCGGCAAGATGGGCGAAGTGGTCGAGGTCGGCTCCGACGGCTTCACCGTGGTGTGCGCCGACGGCCGCGTGAAGGTCCTGCGCGTGCAAGCCGATGGTCCCAAGGTCGCGGCCGGCGATTACGCCGGCACTGTAAAGCTCACATCCGGCAAGAGGTTCGCATGACTCCCAGCACGGCCACCGCCGCCAAGGCTCCCGCGGCCGCGTCCCAGCACGTCAATCCGAAATCCGACATCGAGATCGCGCAGGCCGCCCGGATGCGCCCGATCATGGAGGTTGCGCGCGAGAAGCTCGGCATCGCGCCGGAGGATCTGGAGCCCTACGGCCATTACAAGGCCAAGCTCTCGATGAGCTTCATCAAATCGCTCAAGAACCGGCCGAACGGCAAGCTGATCCTTGTTTCCGCCATCACGCCGACGCCCGCGGGCGAAGGCAAGACCACAACCACAGTCGGCCTCACCGATGCGCTCAACCACATCGGCAAGAAGGCGATGCTGTGCCTGCGCGAGCCGTCGCTCGGACCCTGCTTCGGGATGAAAGGTGGCGCGGCGGGCGGCGGGTACGCCCAGGTGGTGCCGATGGAGGACATCAATCTCCATTTCACCGGCGACTTTCATGCCATCGGCACCGCCAACAACCTGCTCGCGGCCTTGATCGACAATCATATCTATTGGGGCAATGCGCTCGGGATCGATCCGCGGCGCATCGCATGGCGGCGCGCCATCGACATGAACGACCGGGCGCTGCGCTCAATCGTCTCCTCGCTGGGCGGCGTGGCCAACGGCTTCCCGCGCGAGGACGGTTTCGACATCACGGTCGCCTCGGAGGTCATGGCGATCTTCTGTCTTGCCAGCGATCTCGACGATCTGAAAAAGCGGCTGTCCAACATCATCATCGGCTACACGCGCGATCGCAAACCGATACGCGCGGGCGATCTCAAGGCGCAGGGTCCGATGACCGCGCTGCTCAAGGACGCGCTGTCACCCAACCTGGTGCAGACCTTGGAAGGCACGCCTGCTTTCATCCACGGCGGGCCGTTCGCCAACATCGCGCACGGCTGCAACTCGGTGCTTGCCACCACGACTGCGTTGAAGCTCTGCGATTACGTCGTCACTGAAGCCGGTTTCGGCGCCGATCTCGGGGGCGAGAAATTCCTGGACATCAAGTGCCGCAAGACCGGGCTCGCGCCGGACTGCGCGGTGCTGGTCGCCACCATCCGCGCGCTGAAGATGCACGGCGGCGTCAAGAAAGAGGACCTCAAGACCGAGAACCTCAAGGCGCTCGAGGCGGGCATGGCCAATCTCGCCCGCCATGTGGAGAACGTGCAGAAGTTCGGCATTGTGCCGGTGATCTCTATCAATCGTTTCAGCGCCGATACCGACGCCGAGATGGCGCTGGTGGAGGAGCACGCCAAGAAGCTGGGCGTGGTTGCGCTCACCGCGGATCACTGGGCCGAGGGCGGCAAGGGGGCGGTCGATGTGGCGCGCGAGGTGGTGAAGGTCGTAGACAGCGGGAAGAGCAAGCTCAAGCTGCTCTATCCCGACGACATGCCGCTGATCGAGAAGATCCGCACCATTGCCAAGGAAATCTACCGGGCGAAAGACATCGCCGTGGAGCGGCCCGTGCGCGATCAGCTCGCGCAGTTCGAGCAGATGGGCTGCGGCAAGTTTCCCGTCTGCATCGCCAAGACCCAGTACAGCTTCTCAACCAATGCCGATCTCAAGGGCGCGCCGGCCGAGCACGTCATTCCGGTGCGCGAGGTGCGGCTCTCGGCGGGTGCCGAATTTGTGGTGGCGATCTGCGGAGAGATCATGACCATGCCCGGGCTGCCGAAGGTGCCGGCGGCAAACTCCATCGACCTCGGCGCCGACGGCCGCATCACCGGGTTGTTTTGATAAGCAGGCACGAGTTTTGATGTTCGACGACGGACGCGCGCCGCAGCCTCCATACCTCCCCCTACAAGGGGGAGGGACGCCGGAGCTTGCTGCGCTGTGACCCTGGTCGAAAACAAACCCGGCAACGGCCGGCGGCGGCCGCCGCGCACACCCAAGGGGCGGCAGGTCGATCCGCGCGCCCTCGATGAGGTGCGGGCGCTTCTCGGCGAGCGCGAGCGCCGGCGCGATCTCCTCATCGAGCATCTGCACCTCATTCAGGACAGGTACGGCTATCTCTCGGCCGCGCACCTTGCCGCGCTGGCGCAGGAGATGAAGCTCGCGCTCACCGAAGTGTACGAGGTCGCGACCTTCTATGCCCATTTCGACGTGGTGAAGGAGGACGAGGCACCCCCTCCGCCCGTGACCGTGCGGGTGTGCGATTCACTCTCCTGCGCCATGGCGGGCGGCGAGCATCTTCTCCGTGAGCTGCCGAACCGTCTCGGCCCTGACGTGCGGGTCATCCGCGCGCCCTGCATGGGCGCGTGCGACCGCGCCCCGGTTTGCGCGGTCGGGCATGTGCAGGCGATGCATGCGAGCATCGAGGGCGTAACGGCCGCTGTCAGTCGTGGTCCGCACGCACATCCCTACCCCACTCCCAGCCCCTTCGACGCTTATGTGCGCGACGGCGGCTACGAGCTGTTGCGCGCGTGCCGCTCCGGTGCGCGCACGCGCGAGGACATGATCAAGGCCGTGAGCGATGCGGGGTTGCGCGGGCTCGGCGGCGCCGGATTTCCCACCGGACGCAAATGGACCCTCGTGCGGGCGGAGCCTGCGCCGCGCCTCTTCGCGGTGAATGCCGATGAAGGCGAGCCCGGGACGTTCAAGGACCGGTATTATCTGGAGCGCGATCCCCACCGATTCATCGAAGGCATGTTGATCGCGGCCTGGGTGGTCGAGGCGCGCGACATGTACCTCTACATTCGTGACGAATACGCCGAAGTGCGCCTGATGCTCGCCGATGAGCTCGCGCGCGCGACGGACGCCGGTTTGCTGGCGGAGACCCGCGTGCATCTCCGCCGCGGCGCCGGCGCCTATATCTGCGGCGAAGAATCCGCGATGATTGAATCGATCGAAGGCAAGCGTGGCCTGCCGCGCCATCGGCCGCCCTATGTCGCCCAGGTTGGGCTGTTCGGCCGTCCCACCCTCGAGCAGAATGTGGAGACGCTCTACTGGGTGCGCGACATCGTCGAGAAGGGCGCCGCCTGGTTCACGTCGCACGGCCGGAGGGAGCGCAAGGGGCTGCGCAGCTTCTCCGTCTCGGGCCGGGACAACAAGCCAGGGGTGGCGCTCGCGCCCGCGGGCGTGAGCGCGCGCGAGCTGGTCGAAGAATACTGCGGAGGCATGACCGCGGAACACACTTTCAAGGCCTATCTGCCGGGCGGCGCATCGGGCGGCATCCTGCCCGCGTCTATGGCCGATCTGCCGCTCGATTTCGGCACGCTGGAGCCGCACGGCTGCTTCGTCGGGTCGCACGCGGTGGTAATCCTATCGGACAAGGACGACATGAAGGCGGTGGCGCTTAACCTGATGCGGTTCTTCGAGGACGAGAGCTGCGGCCAATGCACCCCATGCCGGGTGGGCACCGAGAAGGCGGTGAAGCTCATGGGAAACGGACCGTGGGACGAGGCGCTGTTGAACGAGCTCTCCGGGGCGATGCGGGATGCCTCGATCTGCGGGCTCGGGCAGGCTGCGCCCAACCCGCTGGCGAGCGTGTTCCGCTATTTCCCCGAGGACCTGCGCACCCCGCTCGGGATTTGGTGATGGTGGCGATATGAGCACGAGCAACGGCAAGGGAAACGAACCGGTCGGCTACGGACACGATCACAAGGGCGCGGCGGTGGGCGGCGCGGTTGCGCAAGGCCGGCCCAACGTCACCTTCGCACCTTCCACTTCGGGCACTGACAACCTGATCCGCTACACGCTCGACGGCCAGGAGGTCGAGGCCCCCGCAAACGAAACCATCTTCCGCACGGCGCGGCGCTACGGCATCAAGCTCCCGCATCTCTGCTACTCGCCCAAGCCGGGCTATCGCCCGGACGGCAATTGCCGCGTCTGCATGGTCGAGATCGAAGGCGAGCGCGTGCTCGCCGCAAGCTGCATCCGTACGCCGACGCCCGGAATGAAGGTCAGGACGCAGACCGACCGCGCCAAGACGTCGCGCCGGATGGTGATGGAGCTCCTGCTCACGGACCAGCCGCCGAAGGACGTAGCCCACGACCCGCAATCGGAATTCTGGAAAACAGTGGGGCGCGCGCAGCTTGCGTCGAGCCGCTTCCCGCGCCGCGCGGCGCCTCCGCCCGATCGCAGCCACCCAGCCATGGCGGTCAATCTCGATGCCTGCATCCAATGCAACCTGTGTGTGCGCGCCTGCCGCGAGGTACAGGTCAACGACGTCATCGGCATGGCGGGCCGCGGCTACACCGAGAAGATCGTATTCGATTTCGACGATCCCATGGGGGCCTCGACCTGCGTGGCCTGCGGGGAATGCGTGCAGGCGTGTCCGACCGGGGCGCTCATGCCGGCGACATTGCTGGATGCCGCCAATGTGCGCACGGTCTTCCCCGACCGCGAGGTGCACAGCGTCTGTCCCTATTGCGGGGTGGGCTGCCAGATCACCTATCACATCAAGGACAACAAGCTGACCCACGTGACCGGCAGCAACGGTCCGGCGAACGAGAACCGGCTGTGCGTGAAAGGGCGTTTCGGCTTCGACTATGTGCACCATCCCCACCGCCTCACCCGGCCGTTGATCCGCAAGGACGGCGTGCGCAAGCACGCCCATGACACCCTCGATCCAGCCAACCCGTGGACGCATTTCCGGCTTGCAACCTGGGAGGAGGCGCTCGACCGCGCCGCTGCAGGCCTCAAGACGATTCGCGACCGCGAGGGCTCGCGCGCGCTCGCGGGCTTCGGCTCCGCCAAGTGCACGAACGAGGAGGCCTACCTCTTTCAGAAGCTCGTGCGCGCGGGCTTCGGCACCAACAATGTCGACCACTGCACGCGCCTGTGCCACGCCTCGTCCGTGGCCGCTCTGCTGGAGACGATCGGCTCGGCCGCGGTCACCGCGACGTTCAACGAGTGCAAGAACTCGGACGTGATCATCGTGATCGGGGCCAATCCAACCGAGAACCACCCGGTTGCGGCGACCTTTTTCAAGCAGGCAGCGAAGCGCGGCGCGCAACTCATCGTCATGGATCCGCGCGGCCAGGCGCTCAAGCGCCACGCCACCCACATGCTGCAGGCCAAGCCGGGCAGCGACGTTGCGATGCTCAACGGCATCCTCAACACGATCGTCACCGAAGGCCTGTACGATCGGCAATATGTCGAGGCACAGACCGCAAATTTCAAAGCCTTCGCCGAGCACATCAAGGATTTCACGCCGGAAGAGATGGCGCCCATCTGCGGCATCCCGGCGGAGACCTTGCGCGCGGTGGCGCGCAGCTACGCGCGCGCGCGAACCGCGATCATCTTCTGGGGCATGGGCGTGTCCCAACACGTCCACGGCACGGACAATGCGCGTTGCCTGATTGCGCTCGCGCTGATCTGCGGCCAGGTCGGACGCTCGGGCACCGGGCTGCATCCCCTGCGCGGGCAGAACAATGTGCAGGGCGCCTCCGATGCCGGCCTCGTTCCCATGTTCTTTCCGGACTACCGTTCGGTCGAGGACGCCGGCGTGCGCGCCGCGGTGGAGCAGGCCTGGGGAACCAAGCTCGATCCCAAGCGCGGCCTTACCGTGGTGGAGATCATGAACGCGGTGCATGCTGGCGTGATCAAGGGCATGTACATTCTGGGCGAGAACCCTGCCATGTCCGACCCCGATCTCAATCACGCGCGCGAAGCGCTCGCTCACCTTGAGCATCTGGTGGTACAGGACATCTTCCTGACCGAGACCGCCGCTTATGCCGACGTGATCCTGCCGGCTTCGGCGTGGCCGGAGAAGGACGGCACGGTCACCAATACCAATCGCCAGGTGCAGATGGGCCGTCAGGCGCTTGCGCTTCCCGGCGAGGCCAAGGTCGATTGGTGGATCACCCAGGAGATCGCGCGGCGTATCGGGCTTTCCTGGAATTATCAGCACCCGAGCGAAATCTATGCCGAGATGGCCTCATTGATGCCGGCGCTCGACCACATCTCCTGGGATCGAATCGAGAAGGAAAGCGCCGTCACCTATCCTTCCGATGCGCCGGACAAGCCAGGGCACGATGTGGTGTTCGGCGACCGCTTTCCCACCCAGGACGGCCGCGGCAAGCTCGTGCCCGCGCGGATCATTCCCCCAGACGAACGCCCCGACGCCGAATACCCGTTTGTGCTCTCGACCGGCCGCCAGCTCGAGCATTGGCACACGGGTGCCATGACCCGGCGCGCGGCTACCCTGGATGCACTGGAGCCCGGACCGATCGCCAGCGTTTCGCGCGGCACCATCGCCCGGCTCGGCATCGCGGCGGGGGACATGGTGCGGGTCTCGACCCGCCGCGGAACCATCGAGCTTGCCGTGCGTCAGGACGATGGGGTGCCCGATGGAGTCGTATACATCCCGTTCGCCTTCGTGGAAGCGGCAGCGAACCTCCTCACCAATCCCGCGCTCGACCCGTTCGGCAAGATCCCGGAATTCAAGTATTGCGCGGCCAAGCTCGAGCCGCTCGAACCGGCACGCGTTGCCGCGGAGTAGCGGTTAATTCGCTTCGCCGCCGAGAAAGCCGGCGATCTTCCAGCCGGATCCTTCTTTTACATAGCACATTTGCTCCCCGCCGATCGGCAACACAGCCTCAAGCGGCACGAAGCCGATCTTGCCGCTCGGCGTGAGCACCTTGATCACGGA
>DASXIG010000187.1:0-2156 GCA_036498105.1 Xanthobacteraceae bacterium
GCCTTCGTGATGCATGAGATCGACTGCTCCCCGAAGCCGCTCGTGTGGCGACAGGATGGATTCGCGTTGACCAAGCCGTATGCCGCCAATCCTGAGCAGCCATCTTACGATCCACTCGATCGCGGTCAGCAGCGGCGCAAGTAATCGGACGGTCCAGGCCATCGGACGCGCAACCCAGAGCGCAATCCGGTCGGGAGCATTGAACGCTGCTGTTTTCGGCAGCACTTCCGCCAAAACGACGATGAGCGCCGTCATCACGAACGTGGCGTAGAGCACGCCCACATCGCCGAACCAGCTCAGCAGCACACCGGTTGCAAGCGACGAGGCAGCGATATTGACCGCATTGTTGCCGAATAACACGGCGCCGATCAGGCGCTCCCGCGCAGCGAGCAGACGGTTGACAAGCGCCGCTCGCCGGTCCCCTTGCTTCTCCAGCCGATGCATGCTGGCACGCGAGGATGCGGTCAAAGCAGTCTCGCTGCCTGCGAAGAAAGCAGACAGCAGCAGGCAAATAATCACGATGGCGAAGGCGAGCCAGTCATAAGCAGTCATGGCTCGGAAAGCTTCTTCTCCAGGAATTCACGCACTTCGTCCGCATCGACACCGGCGGCTATGAAGCTCGCGCCGATGCCGCGCGCCAGAATGAGGGTCAACTGCCCGCGGTTGACCTTCTTGTCCTGCATCATCAGCTCCATCAGGCGCTCGGCGCTCTGCGGGCCGCCCGGGATGGAGGAAATATCGGTAGGCAGGCCAACCGACGCGAGATGCCGCTTCACGCGCTCGGCCTCGGCAACCGAGATCAGCTCCCGTTTCGCTGAGAATTCGAACGCGAGCGTCATCCCCAGCGAAATCGCCTCTCCGTGCAACAGAAGACCCGAAAACCCAGCGGCAGCCTCCAGGGCATGACCGAAGGTATGGCCGAGATTCAGAAGCGCCCGTTGGCCCGCTTCGCGTTCGTCCTGCGCGACGATTGCCGCCTTCATCCGGCAGCTCACCGCGATCGCATGCTCGCGCGCAGGGCCACCTGCGAAGACTTCGGGCCAGTTAGACTCCAGCCAGGAAAAAAAATCGGCATCACCGATCAAGCCGTATTTTGCGACCTCGGCGTAACCCGCGCGGAATTCGCGTTCCGGCAGCGAATCCAGCACTGCCGTATCCGAGACGACGAGGATTGGCTGATGAAAGGCGCCGATCAGGTTTTTGCCATGCCGCGAGTCGATGGCGGTTTTACCGCCTATGGACGAATCGACTTGCGCCAGGAGAGTGGTCGGCACCTGCACGTAATCGAGGCCACGACGGACGATTGCCGCAGCAAAGCCGGCAAGGTCGCCGATGACCCCGCCGCCGAGCGCGAGTACCAGGTCGCGCCGTTCTATGCGGGCGGCCAGAAGCGCCTCGCATACGTTTTCCAGCACCGCAAAGCTTTTCGAGCTTTCACCCGCGGGGACGGTAATGCACGTGGCATCGAGTCCGGCCGCCGCCAATGCCGCTTTGGCCGCGGGGAGATAGTGTCCTGCCACTGTCTCATCGCTGACGATGGCCACCTTGGCGCCGGGCCGCATGAGGGAGATCCGTTGCCCCAAGGAATGAAGCTCATCGCGCCCAATAAAGAGGGAATAGCCGCGGCTACCCAGCCCGACTTCCACGACCGTAGGATTGCCGATGCGCACGGGTGCAGTCACTGGTATGGTTTCCTCCTGCGGAGCTGCGGCCGGCGCGGACGTCATCAGATGCCGGGCAAGCGCGCTCACGATTTCATCAACGATCCTCTCATGCGGTACATCGCGCGACTCTACCTTGAGATCGGCGAGAGCGTAGACAGGATACCGCTCCTGCATCAGTTTGCGCAGGGTCTCACCCGGATCACCCGTCCTGAGCAGTGGCCGATCATGCCGGCGCCTGATCCGCTTCATGAGGATGTCGAATTCCGCATTGAGCCAAATTGAGATCCCCTTCGAAGCGATCGCGGCGCGCGTGTCCGGATTTATGAACGCGCCCCCCCCGGTTGCCAAAACCTGAGGCCCGTTGTCCAACAGCCGCACGATGACGCGCGCTTCTCCAGAGCGGAACTCCGCCTCGCCGCGAACGGAAAATATGTCCGGAACGGACATTCCGGCGGCCTTCTCGATTTCGGCATCCGCGTCGGCAAAAGGAAT
>DASXIG010000188.1:0-3776 GCA_036498105.1 Xanthobacteraceae bacterium
CCGAGATCCTCGAGCTTTATCTCAACTCGGTCTATCTGGGGCGCGGCGCCTGGGGGATCGAACTTGCGGCGCGCGGCTATTTCGGGAAATCGGCCAAGGACCTTACCCTGGAGGAAGGTGCTTTGCTGGCGGGGCTGACCAAGGGCCCGAATTATTTTTCTCCCGACCGGCATCCGGGCCGGGCGCAGGAGCGGCTTGCCTATGTGCTGAGCCGGCTGCGGGAGGACGGCGTGATCGCCGCCGACCAGTCGGGCCGCGGCTTGCCTCCCCTGCCGACCATGGTGGCCTACGAACGTCCGCGGCGGGATATCGGCTTTCATTTTGTCGACCAGGTCGCGCGCGAGGCGAAGTCGGTTGCCGGCATCGAGGCGATGACGGCGAATTCCTACACGGTGCGCTCCACGATCCACCCGCCGCTGCAGCGCGCAGTGGAGGAGGCGCTGCAGGAAGGGCTGTGGCGCTATGAGCGCAGCGCCGGGCGGTTGCAATTCCGTGGGCCCGAGGCAAGCCTGGCCAAGGCCGTCAAGCGCATCGAGGCGGAGAAGAAGGCCGGTGACAAGAAGCCGGCATGGCAACAAGCGCTCGCGAATGCCCGGCTGCCGCTCTACGACGTGCACTGGACTTCGGCGGTTCTGGTCGAAAAGCCGACCGGCAAGAAGGGCGAGACCTGGCGGGTAGGGCTTCCGGACGGCCGCGTCCTGCCGGTGGCGCTCGACGGCACCGCCCAGCGCAAGCTTGCGCTCTACGACGTGATCTTCGTGCAAGTAGTGGAAGCCAGCGGGAAGAAGGGGACGGCACGGGCCGAATTGCGCATGCGGCCTGTGGTTCAAGGCACAGTGGTGGTGCTGGAGAACAAGACCGGGCGCATCCTCGCCATGGCAGGGGGGTTCTCCTATCCGCTCAGCCAGCTCAATCGGGCAATGCAATCGGTGCGTCAGCCGGGCTCTGCCATCAAGCCGCTGAGCTATCTCGCCGCGCTCGGCAGGGGGCTGCAACCCAACACCCTGATAGCGGATGATCCGATCACGCTACCTCCGATCGGTACCGGCCGGGTTCGCGAGCAGGATTACTGGTCACCGAAAAATTACGACGGGGGCGGCGGCGGTATTCTCACCCTGCGCCGCGCGCTCGAGAACTCACGCAACCTTGCCACGGTGCATCTCCTCAACGGCGGGATCGAGGACAGCCCGGAAGGGAGCCTTGACCGGCTCTGCCGGTTGGCCATGGAAGCGCGAATCTATCGTGAATGCGTGCGCTATTATCCCTTCGTGCTCGGAGCACAGCCGGTGCGGCCCGTGGATCTCGCGGCATTCTACGCCGCCATAGCCAATGAAGGCCTGCGTCCGGAGCCGTACTTGATCGAGTCCATCGAGCGCAACGGGCTGATCGTGTATCGGCATGACGCGAAATCCTCGGCGATGATCGGGTCGGTCGATCACGCAGCCTTTTATCAGCTCAAGACCATGATGCAGGGAGTGCTGGCGCGCGGCACAGCGCGATCCATCGCGAATCTCTCGCCTTATGTTGCCGGCAAGACTGGCACGTCGGACAACGAGAATGACGCGTGGTTCGTCGGCTTTACCAATGATGTCACTGTTGCGGTCTGGCTCGGTTACGATAATTCCGACGGCAAGCGCCGCACCCTCGGCGGCGGGGCCACCGGTGGTCACGTTGCCGTTCCCATTTTCGAGCAGGTGATCCAGGCGGTGTGGGCGCATGTTGCACAGAAGACGGCACTTGCGCCGCCTTCGCCGGAGGCGAAGCGTCAACTCGCGTGCACATCGGTCAATCTCGATTCAGGGCAGATGCAGGGCAACACCGGGCGCACGATCAACGAGTGCTTCCGTGTGGACAGCAGCGGTCATATTCTCGACACCCAATATCAACTCGTTTCGCGCGAGGACGCCTATATGGGCGGGGGCTATTACGGGGTTGCCCCCAACTCGAATCCCTTCTTCGGCAACCCCTACTACGATCAACGACAGGGTGGTTATCAGGGTTATTACGACAACTACGGACGGTACGTTCCGGTCCCGCACGAGGCCGCCCGGCCACCAGCGCCCGTTTACCAGCAGCGGGCGGCTCCGCAACGCGAGGCGCCCCGCCAATTCGACCCATTCAATTTCCTCTGGGGCGGCAATCGCTGGCGCTACAACTGAGCTTCAACCGAGAGAGGGACATGCGCGGCCTGAAGGTTCTTGCGCTTCTCATCTGTATGGGGATGCTTGCCGCGACGGCCAGAGCTCAGAAGCCGCCGGCGGAATTCACGATTCAGGACGTCAGCTCGCCCGCGGGGCTTGCTGTCGACCAGCTCAAGCCCAAGACGATCGAATTCCTCGATCGCCCGAGCGAAGAGCTGATCGACCCGGATGCGGGCCTTATCCGGTTCGAGGACTGGGCGCAGACGCGACCGGTCGAGAAGCAATTTCTGACCCCGTTTCCGAGCTTCGTCGAACCCATGATCGACATCACCCTCGATGGCGTGCGCAAGCGCGTAAAGCAAAAGCTGCACATGTACGTGGCGGAAGCGCGCTTCGCGCTCGGCCGACCGCCGGGATCGCTCGATCTCGCGAGCTATATCAATCTTCCGTTCATCGAGCGCATCGATCCGGCCATCAAGCATCAGCTGATCACGTCAGCAGATGCGATCTCGCCGAAGGATCCGCGCGCGGCTCCCAACCAACACCCGTTGCGGCGCTGGTGCGACGCCAGGCCCGTCACGATCTGCGTCCATTCGCGTTATCAGTTCGAGGGTAAGCTGCCGCTGGGCATTCAAATTGCCAACAAGCTGCGAGACCCGTCCAAAAAAGTTGCGGACCATCTCGAATTCGAGAGTGAGCTTACGCTGCGGACTCCGGCGGAAGTGACCGAGTTGGGACTGACCAGCTTGACCGGGCTGGACACGCCTTCGGTTGGCGCCATCGAGCAGAATATCTACTACGTCAATCAGGTGATGCAGTTCGGAAAGTTGCTTGCTGTATTCCAGCAGCATCCGGCAGACGCAAACCAGACCATCGTTACGGTTTTTCTTGCGCTCGCGGTCGAGACGAACATCTTCTTGAAAAAGAAGGAATTCAGCAACGTGCCGGTGTTGCGAAATCTGGTTCCCGCGCAGGTGCTGGCAGGCAAGAGCTCGTTCAACTCGGGTAAATCGATCAGCGCCGGGCTGCCGGTCTACGCGCGCAATCAGGTCAAGGCGATCGCCGCGACCCTCGACCGGAACTGAAGGCAGTGCCCCGCTTCCGAAGTTCGTGAAAAGTTCCAAGCCGGGAACTCGGGATTTTTCTCAAATTTGCCGTCTTTGGCATATGAGTGGTTTTATCGCACTGTCGAATTGCTCCAGCGTATCGCCTGTTTGATCGGAGCAGCTCGAATGGTGAGGGGGAGGCCGGTTGCGCGGGGCGCCGGCCGAAAACCGACGCCGTAACCCCTGCGGTGCCGGAGATCGTGGGCTGTCTACTTTAGCGCTGGAATTTGGTAGCGGTCGGTTGGACCGCTACCCCGACGGCACTGTTGCACCCACCTTGGTGCGGCGGCAAGTGCTGCCTGCGGACCAAAGGGCTTCCTCGGCAACAAGCGCGCGCAGCCTCGACTGGTTCACTTTTTTTCTAGCGGACATTCAAACCGGTTTCGGCCCGTTCGTGGCCGTTTATCTGACCGCCCATGCGTGGACTCAATTCGATATCGGTCTCGTCCTCACCGCCGGTGGTTTGGCCGCGCTCGCAGGCCAGATGCCCGGAGGTGCTCTGGTCGATGCGATGCGTTCCGCGCGCCTT
>DASXIG010000189.1:0-2322 GCA_036498105.1 Xanthobacteraceae bacterium
TGCACCGCGGAACGTGGCCTCTGCGGGCCTTTCAACTCGGCGATCGTGCGGCTCGCCCGCGAGCGCGCCTACGCGCTTATCGCCCAGGGCAAGGAGGTCAAGTTCTTTTGCGTGGGCCGCAAAGGCTACGAGCAGCTTCGGCGCCAGTTCGAGAAGCAGATCGTCGATCACATCGAATTGCGCGGTGTGCGCACCCTCGCGTTCGGGCACGCCGAAAATATCGCGGACAAGGTCCTGCAGCTGTTCGAGCAGCAGGCGTTCGACGTATGCACGTTGTTCTTCTCGCGCTTCAGGTCGGTCATCGCGCAGATCCCGACGGCGCAGCAGATCGTTCCGCTGGAGCTCGCCAGCGGGCACGACGTTGCCGGCGGCGCGGCTTACGAGTACGAGCCCGAGGAGGACGAAATTCTTGCCGAGCTGCTGCCGCGCAACATCGCGGTGCAGATCTACCGCGCGCTGCTTGAGAATGCCGCTTCGTTCTATGGCGCGCAGATGACCGCGATGGACAATGCTACCCGCAATGCCGGCGAGATGATCCGCAAGCAGACGCTGAGCTACAATCGCACGCGCCAGGCGATGATCACCAAGGAGCTGATCGAGATCATCTCCGGTGCCGAGGCACTAACGTAACAAGGACCGATTCATGGCTAATCCAACCGGACATATCACCCAGGTGATCGGCGCGGTCGTCGACGTGAAGTTCGAAGGGCACCTGCCCGCCATTCTCAACGCGCTGGAGACCCGCAATCAAGGAAACCGCCTGGTGCTCGAAGTTGCCCAGCATCTCGGGGAATCGACCGTGCGCACCGTCGCAATGGATACGAGCGAGGGGCTCGTGCGCGGACAGGAAGTGTCCGACACGGGAGGGCCGATCTCGGTCCCCGTGGGCGACGGCACGCTCGGCCGCATCATCAATGTAATCGGGGAGCCCGTGGATGACGCTGGCCCGGTTCCCCACCAGGAGACGCGCGCCATCCACCAGAATGCGCCCGCCTTCACCGAGCAGTCCACGGAATCGCAAATCCTGATTACCGGGATCAAGGTCGTCGACCTGCTCGCCCCTTACGCCAAGGGTGGCAAGATCGGGCTCTTCGGCGGTGCCGGTGTCGGAAAGACCGTCATCATCATGGAGCTCATCAACAACGTTGCGAAAGCGCACGGCGGCTATTCCGTCTTTGCCGGAGTGGGCGAGCGCACGCGCGAGGGCAACGACCTCTACCATGAGATGATCGAAACGGGGGTCAACAAGGACCCCAAGAAGAACAACGGCTCGGCCGCGGGCTCCAAATGCGCGCTGGTCTACGGCCAGATGAACGAGCCTCCGGGCGCCCGCGCGCGCGTCGGCCTGTCGGGTCTCACAGTGGCGGAATATTTCCGCGATCAGGGCCAGGACGTGCTGTTCTTCGTCGACAACATCTTCCGCTTCACCCAGGCCGGCTCGGAAGTCTCGGCGCTGCTCGGGCGCATACCTTCGGCCGTCGGCTATCAACCGACTCTGGCAACCGACATGGGCGCGCTGCAGGAGCGCATCACGACCACGACCAAAGGCTCGGTCACGTCGGTCCAGGCGATCTATGTCCCTGCCGACGACCTGACCGATCCAGCGCCGGCAACATCATTTGCCCACCTCGACGCTACGTCGGTGCTCTCGCGGGCGATCGCGGAGAAAGGCATATATCCTGCCGTCGATCCCCTCGATTCGACATCGCGCATGCTTTCGCCATTGATCGTGGGAGAAGAGCATTACAACGTCGCGCGGCAGGTGCAGGCTATCTTGCAGCGTTACAAGGCGCTGCAGGACATCATCGCCATCCTGGGGATGGATGAGCTGTCCGAGGAGGACAAGCTCACCGTTGCGCGCGCGCGCAAGATCGAACGCTTCCTCTCCCAGCCTTTCCACGTCGCGGAAGTCTTTACCGGCGTGCCCGGCGTGTTCGTCGATCTCGCCGACACCATTCGGGGCTTCCAGGGTCTGTGCGAGGGAAAATACGACTATCTGCCGGAAGCTGCCTTCTACATGGTCGGCACCATCGAGCAGGCGGTGGAGAAGGGCAAACGGCTCGCCGCGGAGGCAGCCTGAAAACAGAGGACAGAGGACGGATGACAGACGACCGGAGACCGCAGGCGATCCGTCGTCTGTCGTCCGTCCTCCGTCGTCCATCCGCTGATTTGAGATGACCTCATTTCATTTCAATCTCGTGTCTCCGGAGAAGCTGTTGTTCAGCAGCGACGTCGTGCAAGTTGACGTCCCCGGGGCGGAAGGCGACTTCGGCGTGCTCGCGGGCCATGCGCCGCTCGTCACCACGGTGCGGCCGGGAATTC
>DASXIG010000190.1:0-10078 GCA_036498105.1 Xanthobacteraceae bacterium
GCTTCAACAACGCCGCAAAGCTTCTGGGTTTGCCGTGAGCGATGCAGCCGTCCCTTCATCGGTCGACGGGATCGTCGCGCGCATCGAGCGGCTGCCGACCTCCTGGTGGCAGATCAAGACGCGCATCATCGTCGGGGTTGCTACTTTCTTTGATGCTTTCGACGCGCTCGCGATCGCTTCGGTATTGCCGGTCATCGCGCCGCTCTGGAAGCTCGCGCCCACGCAGATCGGATGGCTGATCTCGGCCGGCTTCGTCGGGCAACTGATCGGGGCTCTTCTCTTCGGCTGCATCGCGGAGCGCCATGGACGGATGACCGCGATGGTCTGGTCGGTCGCGCTGTTCTCGGTGATGAGCCTCGTCTGCGCGCTGGCCTGGGACTACCCGTCGCTGCTCGTGTTCCGGACGATCCAAGGTATCGGGCTCGGCGGTGAGGTGCCGGTCGCTGCCGTATTCATCAGCGAATTGGCCAGGGCACAGGGGCGCGGTCGCTTCGTTCTCCTGTACGAGCTCGTATTTCCCATAGGCCTCGTGGCGGCGAGCCTGGCTGGGCTGTGGGTCGTGCCCCATTTCGGCTGGCCATACATGTTCGTGATCGGCGCCTTGCCCGGGTTTCTCGCTTTGGTGCTGCGCCGGCTGTTGCCGGAATCCCCGCGCTGGCTTGCCGTGCGTGGGCGCCTCGCCGAAGCTGAAGCGGCAATGACGCTGATTGAGGCCGAAACGCAGAAGGCGTCCGGGAAGCCTTTGCCGCCGCCCAAGCCGGTCGTCTCCACGCTGGACAAGCCAGCCTCGCTGGCCGATCTGTTCGGTCCGCTTTATCTGCGGCGAACGCTGGTCGTCTGGGTGATCTGGTTCTGCGCCTATTTCGTCAATTACGGTCTCTCGATCTGGCTGCCCACGGTGTACCGCACGGTGTTCAAGATGCCGCTCGATCAGTCCCTGCGGTATGGCTTGATCACGCAGGCCATGGGCCTGATTGGGACGCTCATTTGCGCTTTGGCTATCGACCATGTTGGACGGCGGCTCTGGTTTGCGCTGTCCTTCGCAGGCGCGGCGGCGGCCCTGGCCGTGCTCGCGAGCCATCCAACGCCTACCGCCGAGCAGGTGCTCGCTTACATGACGGTCGCCTATTTCTTCGTCAGCAGCATCAACATCGGTGTTTATCTTTACACCCCCGAACTCTATCCGACCCGGGTGCGGGCGATTGGTGTCGGAACGGCAACCGCGTGGCTGCGTTTGGCCTCGATCATCGGGCCGACAGTGGTCGGAATGATGATTGCTTCCGGACTTATGGCCGTGTTCGTGACATTTGCCGCGGCCGCGGGTATCGCAGCCGTCATCACCGGGCTGTTCGCCGTTGAGACAAAGGGGCGCGTCCTGGAAGAAGCCTCGCCGTAAATGACGCGGGCCGTGGTCGATCCGGAAATCCGCATTGCCAGCTCGGCACTGGCGCAGTTCGTTGCCGCCCTGTTCGAAGCCGCCGGAGTGGGCCGCCCGCTCGCTTCGGAGTGGAGCGCATCCCTGGTGTGGGCCAATCTGCGCGGGGTGGATTCCCACGGCGTGCTGCGCGTGCCGGGCTATGTGGAGCGCCTGAAAAGCAGATCGATCAATCCCTCGCCGGAGATGAAAGTGCAGCGGCGGGCCGGCGCCGTCGTGGTGCTCGAGGCCGATCGCGCACCGGGGGCGATTGCAATGACCCGCGCCATGGCCGAAGCCATCGCGTGCGCGCGCGAGGTCCATATCGGCTGGTGCGCGGCGCGCAACATCACCCATGCCGGAGCTGTCGGCTACTTTGCGCTGCAAGCCGCCCATGCCGGCATGGCCGGGATCGTGATGACGGCCTCAGGGCCGCTCATGGCGTATCATGGAGCGCGCGTCGCCGGGGTATCGACGAACCCGCTCGCCATCGCATTTCCCGCGGGCGAGCGGCCACCTTACCTGATAGACGTCTCCACATCGACGGTGGCGCTGGGCAAGCTGCTGGCAGCGCGCGACGCCGGCCGCGAGGTCCCGAGCGGCTGGGGTATCGATGCGCAGGGCCGCCCCACCACCGAGGCCGCAAAGATTGCCACGCTCCTTCCCATGGCGGGTCCCAAGGGCTCCGGGCTTTCCTTTTTGATCGAGTGTCTCTGCAGCCTCACCGTTCACAATCCCATTCTGGCCAACGCGCTCGAGGCCGGCGGGAGCTTGGATGATCCGTACCTCAACGGCGTCGCCATTGCGGTCGATCTGGCAGCCTTCGGCAATCTTCATTCCATTCGCGCGGAGGCAGACCGGCTCGGCGACGCGATCCTTTCCTTGCCGCCGGCCGCGGGCGTCGATCGCATCCTTCTTCCGGGCGAGCGTGGAGACGGCACGCTGCGGGAGCGGGAACGAAGCGGCATTCCGTTACCGCGCGGCACCTGGGACCGGTTGCTCGCGTGCGCCAGGAATCTTGGCGTCACGGTTCCGCAAACAATCGGGAGTAGAGTATGATATACTAATATACAGAGACAGACTGGTTGTCTGATCCGGCGAGTTGCGAGTCTTGCGGGGCGACGCAATGACTATTGCGGGCTTAAAGCCGTCCAAAGCATCTCCCCCCGACAAGCTGTCGCTGCTGCGCAACCACGCCTTATTCGGTCAACTCCCGCCGAACGTGATCGAGCATCTCGGATCTTACATGCGCAGGCGCACGCTTGCGCGCGGGGAGACCATCTTCTCCAAGGGCGATCCCGGCACCGGCTTGATGGGAGTCCTTTCCGGCTCGGTCAAGATCAGCGTCCCCTCGGCGGACGGCCGCGACATCGTGCTCAACATCATTCACGAGGGTGAAGTGTTCGGCGAGATCGCGCTCCTTGACGGGCGCCCCCGCACCGCCGATGCCACGGCAATGACCCCCTGCGAGCTGATCGTGATCGAACGGCGTGATTTCGTACCGTTTCTTCGCAGCCAGCCCGATCTGATCATGCTGGTCGTCGAGATTCTTTGCTCGCGGTTGCGCTGGACTACCCAGCAGGTGCAGGACGTGACCTTCCTGGATTTGCGCACGCGCCTCGCCAAGGCGCTGCTGCGGCTGTCTGCGGACAACGAGGCGGCGGCCAGCGCAGGCAAGCTGACGATTACCCAACGCGAGATCAGCCAGATGATCGGGAGATCGCGCGAGAGCACGAACAAGCAATTACGGATCTGGGCGAAGCAGGGCTGGGTCCGGCTGCAACGCGGCGCCGTCACGGTATTGCACCCGGACAAGCTGGCCGAAGTTGCTGCCGAAGCCGCCGAGCTTGATTCTTCCTAAAAAAAGAGCCCCGCAAGCGGGGCTCAAGTGAAGGAGGAAACGCCCATGATTAGGCGCGGGTAACTTACTCGTTTCGGCCGCTCTGCCAACCCGTAATTTGGTCCCAAGCCCACATTTCGCGCGCCGTGTCACTTTTCGGCCACAGTTGACCCGGCGCGCCCCGCACACCTCCGCGGGCGTTGACCGCGCTATGCTGCCAGAAATCATGATCTGCATGAAGCACGAGAACCGCAGCCGCAACCTCGGCTATTTCTTCGACGATGCGCTCAGGCGGGTGCCGGACAAGGTCGCCATCATCGATCTGTTCGGTGGTCGCGAGCGTTGCTCGACCTATCGGCAGCTCGACGCCCGCATGGACGCCGTCGCAAGGTTGCTCGCGCGGCTCGGCGTCCGCCCCGGTGAGCGTGTTGCCATGCTGGTCGGCAACCGAACGGAATTCATCGAGTTTTTCTTCGGGTCCATGCGCGCGGGCGCAATCCCGCTCCCGCTCAACATCCGGCTTGCCGCCGACACCCTGGGGGCCATCATCCGTGATGCGGCCTGCGTGCTTGCGCTCGTAGACCCGACCGGCCATCGCCATGCGCTCTCAATGGCGCGAAGCCTGCCGCTGCGGCACCGGCTGCTGCTCGACGAGGGGGGCGAGGGCTGCCTGCCGTTCGAGGACGAAATGGCAAAGCCCGCTTCGGCGGTCGATCCACCCGACATCGCCGAAAAAGCGCAGGCGTTCCAGCCCTACACGTCCGGGTCTACCGGGCGGCCGAAGGGCGCCATCATGACGCACCATGGCATGCTGTGGTACGTGGCCTACAATCAGCGCTATTGGCCTTCGGCCGAGAGCGACCGCGGGCTCGTTGCGCTGCCGCTCTTTCACAAGAATGCCCTGCGCGGGACAGTGAAGCCGATGCTGTACGCCGGCGGCTCGTTCGTGCTCATGCCGGGCTACGAGCCGCGCGCCTATCTCGATGCGCTCGCCAAATACAGGTGCACCTATTCCCGCGGTGTCGCGGCCGTGTTCACCATGTTTCTGCAGCATCGCGATTATCTAAAATCGCTCGATCTGAGCGCGCTCCGCAGCATGACCATCGGTTCGGCGGTGGTCGCGCCCGAGCTTCTCGATGCGGTCGAACGGGCGCTGCCGCACGTCAAAGTCTCGGAAAGCTACGGCTTGACCGAAGGCGGCAGTCCCTTGCGCCCGCCGATCGACGGCCGCCCCGTGCCGCGCGGCAGTCCCGGTGTCGCCGCGCCCGGGATCGAGGTCAGACTGATTGACCGGAACGGCAGGGACGCCGATGAGGGCGAGCTCATGGTGCGGTGTCCCTACGTGTGCCTCGGTTATTACAACGAGCCGGAAATTACGCGCCAGAAGCTGCACGATGGCTGGCTGCACACCGGCGACGTCTTCTTCAGGGACCAAGACGGCTTCTTCTACTTTCGCAGCCGGCTCGACGACATGTTCAGTTGCGGCGGCGAGAATGTCTATCCGAAGGAAGTCGAGAACCTGCTGTTCGCGCATCCCGACGTGGCGAATGCCGTCGTGGCGCCGGTCCCGCATCCGGTGAAAGGATATGTGCCGGCTGCCATGGTCGTGGTGCGCGCCGGTTCCAAGGTCACGTCCGAGGAGCTCAAGGTGTTTTGCCTGGAGCGCGGGCCCGCCTATTCGCACCCGCGGTTCATCGAGATCGTGCCCTCGCTGCCGTTGAACGACGCGGGCAAGATCGATCGCGGGCTGGTGCAGATCAGGCTCAGGCAGGCATTTGAGCAAGAACGCGTCACAAACACGTCAAATGTCAGTTAGCACTGCTACCCAGACATGCTCAGCGCTCGCGATGTGTAGGGGCGGGTTTCAAACGCGCCCCTACAAGTCGGCAACACCTGGCCCGGATCGGAAGACCCGCATTGTTGAAAGGAGATGCATGTGGCAGACTTCAGCGTGACGACACGCTGAGAGACGTGGAATAACCAACCGCTAATTCCCCCATAAAGTGGAATCATCATGCTTGCCGACGCCGATCGCAACAAAGCTGCCGAAATTCTCATCGCGGCGCAAAGAGAGCGCAAGCAAGCCGTGCAACTGTCGAAGACGTGGCCCGATCTCACCATCGACGATGCCTATGCGATCTCGCGAGCAGTGGCCGAGCGCAAGATGCGCGCGGGCGCGAAGCTCATCGGCCACAAGGTCGGGCTGACGTCGAAGGCGATGCAGCGCTCGTCGCAGATCGACGAGCCGGACTATGGCCATCTGTTCGACGACATGATGATCGCGGACGGCGCAAAGGTCCCGCACGAGCAATATTGCCGGCCCAGGGCAGAGATCGAGCTTGCCTTCGTCATGGGAAAGCCGCTCAAAGGGCCGGGTATCGGCCTGCCCGACGTGCTGCGCGCGACCGAATACGTTGTGCCGGCAATCGAGATCGTCGATGCGCGCCTGCAGGATCCGCGCAAGATCATGGACACGGTGGCGGACAACGGAGCGGCGGCGGGGATCGTGATCGGAGGCCGGCCGGTCGGACCGCTCGACATAGACCTGCGCTGGGTTGGCGGCATCATGTACAAAAATTCCGAAATTGAAGAGACCGGCGTTGCCGCCGGGGTGCTCGGCCATCCCGCGCTCGGGGTCGCGTGGCTCGCGAACAAGCTCGGTACCCACGGCGTGGCGCTCGAGCCCGGCCATCTCGTGCTGGCGGGATCGTTCACGCGCGTCGTCCACGCGCAGAAGGGCGACACGCTGCACGCCGATTTCGGTGCGCTCGGCGGGATTGCCGTGCAGTTCATATGAGCCGCTCGCTACGGGAAAGAAACAACGGTCAATCTCGAAACGGCATCACCTTTCCACTCTTTAATGCCGCTGTAATGGTGGCGTCAGCTTGCCCGTGCAAAATTGTTGCACGAAAGCGAACGAGCGCTTGGCTCACGATTCTCAAAGCCGTCCAAATGCAGGTCCGGTGCTTCTTGTGCAGGAAGACATTTGAATTCGGTCCGCAACGCAGCGAAGGCCGGCGCATTCACGCCTGGGCCATTATGGTATGCCAGTCGTGCCGCACTGCAAATTGGGACGGCATCCCGCCTCTCAGTTACCCGCACCTCGTCGAGCATCTCCGCTCCAAAGGCATCGAGATCACATTGAACCGCTTCGGCCGGATCACTTGGCCCTCGTCATAGATAGCCGTCGCAGAGTAGTGTGAAGTCCGCATCATTCTTGCGGCCGGACTTCTGAACCAAAGCCGCACTACAGTAGGCGGATTTGCACCAGTCCTGGAACCCTGCGCATGAACATCGAACGCCCGAAGACGGAGCTCGCCCACCAGGTTCGGCAGATCGGCCATCTCGATCTCCCCGGATCGGGTCAGGTCACGATCAGCAACGGCCATGCCTTTGTCGGTCATCTGCCCAACCCCGATCAGCTCGGCACCTCGATCCTCGACATCTCCGATCCGCGCAAGCCGCGCGTGATCGCGACCGTCCGGCTCGACGATCCGGAATCGCACAGCCACAAGGTCCGTGTTGCGAATGGCGTCATGGTCGTCAATCACGAGCGCAACATGAGCAGGATCGGCCGCCGCGCCGAGCAGCTGCCGGCGGCCAGACAGGCCCTGCGGGAAGAGCTCAAGCGCGAGCCCACGGCAAAAGAGATCGCCGCAAAGCTCAGCGTTTCCGAGGATGACCTGCGCGCGGTGGAGGAGTTCGAGCGCCGCGGCTACTCCAACGGCGGCTTCAAGATCTACGACGTCTCGCTACCCGCGGAACCGAAGCTGATCTGTTATCACAAGACCGGCGGGATCGGTGTCCACCGCTTCGATATGGACGACCGTTACGGCTACATCTCAACCGAAATGGACGGATATGTCGGCAACATCCTCGTCACCTACGATCTGCACGACCCCTCGAACCCGCAAGAGGTCTCGCGCTGGTGGCTCCCCGGCCAGCACATCCAGGGCGGCGAGAAGCCGGCCTGGTCGGGACGGCGGCACCGATTGCATCACGCGCTGCGCTTCGGTCATCAGATGTGGGCGAGTTGCTGGCACGGAGGATTTCGCGTCGTCGACGTCTCCGATCTCGCCCGGCCGAAAACCGCCGGCGGCTACAATTACCACCCGCTGTTCCCCGAGCCGACGCACACCGTGATGCCGGTACCCGAGAAGATCGGCGGGCGGCGTATCGCGCTCGCGATCGACGAGGAGGACCAGGCCCAGAGTGCTGCCGAGCAAGATGCGCGCCGCGGCCGCGCGCACGCCTGCATGCTGGTGTTCGACGTCACCGATCTTTCAGATATCAGGCCGCTTGCGCAGTTTCAGGTGAGCGAGCTCGATTCGCCGTTCAGCCGCATCGGCGGGGCGCGCTTCGGCGCGCACCAGTTCTGCGAGCGCATGTCGGGCACGCTCGTGCATGCGGTCTGGTTCGGCGGGGGGCTGCGCGTCATCGATGTCGCCGATCCGCGCAGTCCGCGGGAGGTCGGCTATTTCATCCCGCAGCCTGCGGCCGGCCGGCCTGCTCCGCAGAGCAATGACGTCGCGCTGGATGAGCGCGGTTTGATTTACGTGGTCGACCGGCACGTCGGCTTCGACGTGCTGGAATTTGCGGGATAAGCGCAGCTTTCATGTGCCCGCAGGTACAGGTAGAGCCGGGTGAGCCGCTTCGGCCTGGAAGAAGCCGCTCCATCTGTGATGCAGACGCGCGCGCGTCTCTTCCGGCGGAGGTACCGTAAGCCGCCCATCGCTGTCGTTGAGCAGAGCAAGCTTCTTGAGCTTGCCGAGCGCGTCGCCGACCTCGAACGTGACCTCCACTCCGAACGTCTCGCTCAGCCAGTGCTCGATCCGTTGTTCCAGCTCGGCTTGCGTGAGTGGCGCCGCTGCCGCGCGCAGGAAATAATAGGCCAGGAAGGCTTCCTTGCATTCCTGGTCCTCGGCGGCCCCGGTCATGTAGTCGAAAATGCCGGCATTGTTGTTGACGTTGCGGAAATAGACGTTGGCGGTCAGCTCCTGCTGATATTTCAGCGACTGGCGCTCGTAGCGCAGCCACTGGCGCATCACGAATGCACCAAGTGCGACGAGCCCGCTCATCGCGGAAAACGCGCGTTTGAGATCGTCGTTCTCCACCGCGGAGACCATCCCGAGATAGAACCCGATCACCAGAAACAATACGGTTATCGTGGACGCCAGATTGATGAGGATCGGGATTGCACCGGCGATCGCCGGTATGCCGAGCGTAAGCGTGTCGAACACGCTCATCACCACCCGCACGTTCGGGAACAGCGCCTTCAGATCCGTGCTTGCGACATTGCGGAAATACTTGATCAGGACGGAGCCGGGGCGGATCCTGCGGCGCTCCAGAATCTTGCGCTCGCGCTGGGAAGCGATCTCGCCCACCCCCCTTGTCGCGACGAACAGGACCAGGTCGTCATAAACGAGGACCTCGTGCTTTTCTCTGCGCAACCCGAGCCAGATCGGGACCTCGATCGTCTCATGGTGATGTCCCTGTGGAAGAACCGCACATCGCGAAAATCATCGAGTGCCGCCGTCACCTTCAACCGCATGGTCCTGCGCTGCTGATGCGCCGCGTCGATCTCGGCATGGGACAATTCCACGAAATTCGCATTTTTGAGCCCGGCCTCGAAGGAATCGACGAGATCGCCGTAGGCGTTCGCAAGCGCGGCAGCATCCAGGCGCGCATGCGGATCGAGCTCGGGATTGAAATAGAAATACTCGTTGCGCAGCCGTTCCAGCTGCTCGAAATATTCGTAATGATAGATGGCGGCGAGCGATCGGCAGATTTGCCGGAACTCTTCGCGCTTGACCTCGCTCGCCAGCGATCCATGCTCGATCAGCGCGTCCAGCAGATCGGCTTTGCGAACAGGGATGAACTGCTCGCGCGCCTCGGCGCGCTCACCCGCTGCGGCAATCGTCATTGCGCGGATTGATAGAACGTCTTCGCATCCGTGCTGAAGGCCTCGCGCGATTGCGCATCGATGTAGAACATGTGCCCGCCGCGATAGCGAGCCAGCTGGGTACGCGAGGGATCGCCGACCGGCGGGAGGTGATCGAGCACATAACGGCTCACGGCATAAGGCGTGACCATGTCGCTGTAGCCATGGGCGATAAGCAATCGGAACGACGGAATGAGCGCGAGCAATTCCCGCAGGTCGTCGCTTACGCCTGCCGAGCCCCGCCCGCGCTCCCAATCCCATTTCCCCGAGACATCGGACGCGAGCAGGATGTAGGTCATCTCGGTCTTGAAGCCGAGCTCGTCGCGCGCGTAGCTCGAATAGGCCGCCCCATAGGCGCGCGTGAGCCCGTCCAGCAGCGGGTCCGGGCCGCGGGCGCTGTCCTGCTCGGGATACGGATCGGCAACGGCGAAAGTGGCGTCGTAGCGGCTGACGATCTTGCCCTCGCGCGATCGCAGGTGCTTCACGTAAGCGTCCCGAATGAAGCCATGCGACTTCGCGACGCTATCCTCGGGCAGCCCCGTCATCTGCGCGACGCGGCCATAAAAACTGCTCGCGGCCTCGCCTTTCGGCGGGGGTCCGGCGAGCGTCGTCAGATAAGTGCCGAGCGCGAAGCGTTCGGCTTCCGCCAAGGCGTCTTTGCTGAACGCGCCCTTGCCTTCGAGCTCGGCAGCCGCGAGCGAAGGCAATTGCAGGGCGGCAGCCAATGCCGAGCGGCCGCTGCCGAATGTCAGGCTCCCTTCGATCAACGGCGACAGCATGACAATGCCGGAAACCGCAATTCCCTGCTCATGCTGCAAGGTCTGCGCAACCTTGGCGGCGCGAAAGCCGCCGTAGCTCTCGCCGAGGAGATATTTCGGCGAGC
>DASXIG010000191.1:0-7672 GCA_036498105.1 Xanthobacteraceae bacterium
AGCGATCGGCAAAGCCGAGGAGTTCATTGCGGCACTGGGTGTCGCCGACGCGAAGGGCGTTGCCCTGATCACCAAGATAGCGCAGGAAAAAGCGCTCCACGACGAGCTGAAAAGAGAAAACGCAATGGCGCTGGTGCTCGACGTCCGCGCCATGGCCGGCGGATATTACACCAAGAAGAATTTGTGGACGCTCTTTGGGAGCATGCCGTTCTACGCCATGGGCGGCGCCGTCGTGACCTACTGCCTGGTCAACGCCAACGGCGAGGTCGCGGCAGCAGGCCTCGTTCCGGTCCATAGCGGATACGCCGCCGTCCACGAAGTGCAGGCGATTGTGAATGGAACCAGTTGACTAGATTAGGCGGACCGCATCGACGATCCTCCTCCAGCGCGCGCTCAATCCGGCTTCGGGCCTGAACCCGGCGCTGTGCCGCCCTGGCACGGCGTGCTGGACTCCGTCGAAACGTCGCGCAGTCGCCGATGCAATTCGCGCAGCAAGTCCGCGATCCGCCTGGGAACTGTTTTGGGGACGTCGGAATGGGCCGCAAGCGCGCGGGCAATAGCTGCTTGAGCTTCTGTGATGATCAGGTGCTTGCGCTCCGACTGCAAGCTCCGAGTACCGGGTCTACGGGCCATGCAGCGTTGCCTCGCATGTCGGATATGCGACACCAATGCCCTGGCTGTACTTTCGTTCCGAAAACCTCTCTCGTTGCCGCCGGCTCGTCCTCCCTCGGAACCTGTCCTTCCGGAGAGAATATGAAGCAGAAAATGGCCACCGTTCTGGTCGCACTCATCGCGCACCTGCCGGTATTGCAAGGCGCGCAGGCCTTCCCGGATCGGCTGATCAAGCTCGTGGTAGCGTCTCCCGCCGGCTCGCCCCCGGATGTCCTGGCGCGGCTCCTGTCGGACAGTATGGCGGCTGCTCTCGGACAGCCCGTGATCGTGGAGAATCGTCCCGGGGCGGGCGGCACGATCGGCGCCCGATCGGTCGCAGCCGCGGAGCCGGACGGCTACACGCTGCTGATGGGAAGCACGAGCACGCTGCTCATCGCGCCGTCGATCTACAAGAACGCCGGATACGATGCGGGAACATTCGCGCCGGTCGCGCGTGTTGCGGACAGCAGTGAAATCCTTGCCGTGCATCCCTCGGTTTCCGCCACATCGGTGAGCGAACTGATCAAGCTGGCGAAGTCCCGGCCAAGTGCGCTGAACTACGCCTCGGCCGGGAACGGAACGCTCCCGCATATCGAGGGCGAGCTGCTGAAGGTGCGCGCGCAGATCGAGATGAACCATGTGCCGTATCGCGGCGGCGGCAACGCCCTTACGGGCCTGTTGGCCGGGCAGGTCCAGGTTCTCTTCTCCACCCTGACCCAGATGCTCCCGTATGTCCGGGACGGCCGCCTGCGGGGATTGGCTGTGACCAGCGCAGCCCGCAGCGAGCTTGCGCCGGACATTCCGACCATGGCCGAGAGCGGGTTCGATCAGTTCATCACGACGTCCATATCGGCGGTCGTTGCCCCTCCAGGCACTCCGATTGAGATCAGGCGGCGGCTGTACGGAGCCGTAGCAGGCGCGCTCGTCTCAGAGGACGTCAAGCAGGCATTGTCGAGCATGGGTGGCGCGGCGCGGCCGGCGTCCCCGGAAGAGCTGGCATCCTACCTGGCGGAGGAGGAACCACATTGGGCTCGCATCATCGAGGCCACACGGATCTCGGTTGATTGAAGCATGTCCCGCAAAAGTCTGCCCTCGGGCGCGACCAAGCGCGACCCGAGGGTGGGAGCCACTTTTCCGATAAAGGACATGCGCAAACAAAAACATAGTCAACCGATCCAATCTCAAGCCGCATAGGCGGCGGGGACAAAAGGCTCCTTGTCCCATTCGCCAATCGGATCGTATCCCCAGACCCAGTCGGCGCTGCCGTGGACGCTGCCTTTGCCTGACGCAATCGACTCCTTCTGCGCCGCACTGTCGCGCATGTGCTTGAAGCGGGCATTGGAGAGCGCGAGCCGCTGCACCCCGTGCACCCGCGGGATGCGGATGCGGCGGAAATTCGCAAACGCCTCCCCCGGATCGCGGCACGCCGCGAGCCAGCGCGCGAGGATGTAGGCGTCCTCGAAAGCCTGGCACGCGCCTTGCCCGGCATTGGGCAGCATGGCATGCGCTGCGTCGCCGATGAGCTGTGTGCGTCCGCGCCCCCAGTTCTGAGTGAGGGGCCGCGTGAACAGGCCCCATTTTGAGCACTCCGTCACGACGCTGAGGAGCTTTTTGAGACGCGGCTCCGGGTTGGGGAAGCTCAATCGCATCTCGTCGGGATCGCCGCGCGTCGACCAGCCTTCCTCGACCCATTTGTCCGTGTCCTCCTGGGTGACGATGTTCACGAGCTTCTTGCCGCGGATGTAATAGGCGAGGAGATGGCAACCCGGCCCGACCCATTGGATATGGCCCGTCGGATCGAGCACATCCGCCGGCACATCGCTGCCGTTGAGCAGCGCACGCCACACCATCTGGCCGGTATAGGTTGGGTTGTCGTCGCCATAGAGCGCCCGGCGGATGACTGAGCGCACACCGTCGGCGCCGATCACGATCTCAGCTGCGACTTTGGCGCCGTTGGCAAAAGCGAGCGCGACATGATCGCTTCGCTCTTCTATGTCTGTCAGGCGGTGTCCGAGATGAATGGCACTGGGATCGAGCCCGCTTGCCAGCGCGTCCAGCAGGTCGGCGCGGTGAAAGGTGTAATAGGGAGCGCCGTACCGCGCCGCGGCCTTGTGCCGGTCGTTCAGCTCGAGGAACTCACCGGTCTGCATGTTGCGCGTGTAGATTCCGGGCGACGTGTTCCCGATCACGGCGGCCCTGTCGCCAACCCCGATGGCCTGCAGGGCTTTGACGGCTTGCGGGCTTACGTTGACGGCGGCGCCAATCTCGCCCAAGGCCGGAGCGGTCTCGAAAACCTCCGCCTTCATCCCGAAGATCGTCAACGCATGCGCGGCTGCAAGCCCGGCGAGCCCGCCGCCGACAATCGCTATCCCAGGGCTTGATGACATTCTCACTCCCGGATTCGCCGAGGCTACGTGCGTGCCCGCTGGGGATCAAGGCGCGACGAGAGCGACTCACCCTTGCCCAGGTGGTGCAAGCCAGCAGGAACCAGATGGTCGGCCTCGGCATTCTGGGTAAAAATCTTGGAATTGCTTTCCAGTGCGCGAAGTATTTATACCCGACATAAGCGATTGGGCCTGGCGCCCTCGCAAGCATCTACCTCCGTGGGTGGGCTCTCTTGCATCGCGCGCTGTTGTTGCGGCCGGCTTGGCCGGCTCGCTGGCGCTTTTACCCCTTGTATGGGCGCAGGGCGAGGCAACCCGCAGGCGGATGGCGTGCTTGCCTCCCGCAAGGCCGCCCCATTACGGATCGGTGCCCGGCCTCGGTGAGCCGATCCGGATCCTGGCCATCGGCGAATCTTCGGTTTGCGGCGTCGGCCTTGCGTGCGGCGATGAAGCAGTCGCCGCGGTGACGGCCCGAGCGTTGGCGCGCATGACCGGGCGGCCAATCATCTGGCGCGCTCATGGGCTTTCCGGTGCGACCGTGCGGGACGCCCGGCAACGTCTGGTACCGCGCATTGTGCCTGAGCCCGCGGACCTCCTGATCGTCGGCTTTGGCGTCAATGACGCGACCGCCTACCGCTCGCCCGCGGGTTTCGCCGATGATCTGGTGGCGCTTGTGACGGCTGCCCGGCGCCGCGTCGGGAACGCGGCGGTAGTCATTGGAGGGGTCGCCCCCTTGGATTGCTTTCCGGCGCTGCCCTGGCCCCTTCGGATCATTCTCGGCTGGCGCTCGGTGGCATTGCAGGCGGCAGCCGAACGGCTGCAGGGACGGCTGCCAAAGCTGGCGGTAGAAAGGTTTTCAGCGCCGTTCGGGCCGGAGCTGTTCGCTTCCGACGGCTTTCACCCCAATCGGAAGGCGCACACGCTGTGGGGTGAAGATATTGCAGCGCTGGCGCTTCCGTTGCTGCGCTGATCGTAGGGGCGAGGCACTGCCTCGCCCGATCCGTCGGCACGCGCGTTAAGTCGGGGCGCGGGCCTATTTCCAGCCGGCTTGCCGTTCGCACGCCTGCCGCGCACCCGGATTCGACTTTTCCCATTGCGTGATGGATCGGGTTTCTTTGCTGTCCATTTTCTCGTTCATGCACACGCAGTAAGCGCGGACGATGGGCGGGGTCCCGCCAGGCTCATCGCGGTTGTCCTGGATGCACTGATTGATCCACTTGAGGTCATCTGCATTCATTTGCTGTGCCGAGGCCGGACTCGCAACGGTGCAAGCGGCAAACAGCAAACCCGCGAGCGTGTTCTTCATCAAGTTTCTCTCCTTTTTCACTCGTCCTCCGGGACCGGGACATCGAACCCGTTCAGGGTGACGGATACCATGCAATAGAGGCCGACGAGGTTGATGAACTCCGCTGTTCCCTCCTCCCCGAATGCCGCTATCGCCTGCCGGTATGTCAGCTCCGGCAGAACGCCACCCGAGACCAGAGCCGATGCTACGTCATACGCGATCGCTTCCTGCCGCGTGAGGTCGCTCGGGCGCTGGCCGGCGATGATGGTGGCGATCTTATCGTCGGGCAGCCCGCGCAGCTCGGCAATCAGGACATGCGCGTAGATTTGATAAGCGGAGCGGAATTTCGCTCCGGTGACCAGGATTGCGATTTCCCGGATTGCCCGCGGCAGGGTGGGCGACATGGAAAGAGCCTTCACGAGTGCCCATACAGGCCCACCGAATTTGGGAAATTTCAGCCACGGGTTCCACGGACCAATCAATGCGCCGTCTTTGTTGATGGCTTTGAATCCCTTGAAATTCTGTTCGATACCCGCGCGCATGTCCTGGTAAAGGGTGCGCTGGTCGGGATTGAGCTCCGAGCTCGAGAGAAGGGGCAATCGCATTTATGTGTCCTTCGCAAATGTTGATGGCCTGCGGCAGGAGAGGCGCGTTTCCGGATCCGTTGTAACGCACAAGCCCCCAGCGTGTTTTAGGAATTTTGCTCTCAGCGGCGAGATCTCGCAAAGACGTAGGGGCGAGGCATGCCTCGCCCTCTTTCAGTATGCTTCAGTATGCGCGGATGACGGGCGACGCATGCGTCGCCCGTACGGAAGGTGCAGAGCTTGTCTCTCTCGTAGGGGCGAGGCAATTGCCTTGCCCCTCTTTCGGATGCCCTACTGCGGATGGCGGGCGACGTAGGTCAAGATCGTTTGTTGTTCAGCGCACTCACTCTCCGTACGGGTGACTGGCAGGGGGAGCAATATTGCCGGAGCCGATGTCTGGATCGTAGGACTGCGCGAGGGCCGGCGAAGCAATCATGATGGCGGTCAATGCCAGCACGGCCAGGAATTTGTTCATGTCACGTCTCCATTCCAGCTGAAGGCTAGGTCGCGAATGTGGAATTACAGGGCGCCGCCGGCATGAGCCGGATTGCTCCAGGTGGTGTAGACTTGCCGCATTTCGCTCCGAGGCACCGAACCCCAATCTTCATCTTTCGACTGCATCGCTTGCGGTGAAAAAATCCACAGCCCGCAAGCTGCGGCCACAAGCGATGTAGCCCATCTGTGGAATCGTCTAAGTAGCTCAAGTTGTTGGCATAAAAAATTACTTGACTTCCGTACAAACCAGTCGGTATGGTCGCTTATGGCGATAAGCGCAGCACCAACCCGACGCCCTGCCCTGCCCGATGCCCGGGCCCGTCTCCTCGACACGGCTATGCAGGTGATCCGCGCGCAGGGCTACTCGGCAACGACGGTGGACGATATCTGCCGCGCGGCAGGCCTCACCAAGGGGGCGTTCTTTCATTACTTCAAGAGCAAGGAAGATCTGGCGGTGGCCGTGGCCCGGCATTTCTCCGAAATGGCGGAGCGGCTCTTCGGCACGGCGCCCTATCGCGAGATCGCCGATCCCCTGGATCGCCTGCTCGGCTACATCGATTTCCGGAGCGCGATCATCGCGGGGCCTATCCCCGAGTTCACCTGTCTCCTCGGCACCATGGTGCAGGAGGCTTACGACACCCATCCCGCGATCCGCCGCGCCTGCGAGACCTATATCGGCGGTCATGCGGCGGGGGTCGCCAAGGACATCGAAGCGGCGAAAGCGCTTTACGCCCCCGAGGCGGCGTGGAGCGCCGAGAGCCTGGCGCTCTACACGCAGGCGGTGCTGCAGGGCGCCTTCGTGCTCGCGAAAGCGAAGCATGGCCCGGATGTCGCACGCGACTGCGTGGCGCATCTGCGCCGCTACATCGAATTCCTGTTCCATAGGCCCCTCAGCAAAGAGGAGTGACAACCATGGCCACCCCACTCGGTGTTGCCGGCTGGCCGGCAAGGAGGGAAACAATCGTGCACGCGCGTGGCGCAGGTGCACGGCAGCTGTTCCTGGCTGGCACCCTCATGTGCATTGTTTGGCTCGCCGCATTGACGATGCTCGTGCGGCAGGCACAGCTTGCCGGCTTCGCCACCGATAGCGCTGCTCTGGCGAGCGGGCCGGCGCTTGCCTTTCTCGCGCCGTTCCACCCTTGAGCACGCACGATTGGAGGTACCGTTGAGCGAGTACGAGCGGTGGGAGGGACGTTACTGCGTGCCGCATTATGCCTTCGGCACGCAGCCCAACTACTTTCTCGCCTCGTGCAAGGCGCTGCTGCCGGGCTCAGGCAAGGTGCTCGCGGTTGCCGACGGAGAGGGACGCAATGGCGTATGGCTCGCCGATCAGGGCTTGGACGTCCTCTCCATCGACTTTTCCCCTTCAGGACAACGAAAGGCGCAAGCCCTCGCGGCTGAGCGGGGCGTAACGCTCGTCTTCGAGCGCGTGGACGTGCACACCTGGGACTATCCGGACGCAGCCTTCGATGTGGTGGTGGAAATCTTCACCCAATTCAGCTCACCGGCAGAACGCGAGATCAAATGGGCCGGGATGCGCAAGGCGCTCAAGCCCGGCGGTCTCCTGATTATCCAGGGCTATACGTCCAAGCAGCTGGCCTACGGGACAGGCGGACCGAAGGAGCCCGAGAAGCTCTATACCCGCGCCATGCTGGAGAAGGCCTTCGGCGATTTCCGCGATGTGGCGATCGTGGAGGAGGAGCTCGAGATCCATGAAGGCACATCGCATGGCGGCATGTCTGCGGTGATCAATTTCACCGGGAGGAAGCCGACTCGCGCCTGAAACGGCCTTCGCGCAGGTAATGTCCCACCTGCGCGGGCGCCTGCCGGTGCAGCGGTAGCGTGTGCAGGCTGCGAAGGACCAGGTGATCGCGCTCCTCCGGCAGGTGCGTCGACGCGAGCGAGACGGCGTGGTCCCACGACGCCGCGATGATGCCGCAATCGACATCCGCTGCTGATGCAAGCCGGTTCACGTAGCTGTCGGGTTTTGAGGAAAGCTCGGCCGCCGCGACCAGACGCCGGCCGAAGAGCCGCAGCGCCACGTCCGCCAGCCGGGCACCGCGATTCGGCGGCGCGAGCAGCACGACGCGGCCAAGCTTTCGCGGCCGCGCCACTGCGAGTGCGCTCCGCACGACGATGGCCCCCATGCTGTGGCCGACGAAATGGAGCCGCGCGACGCCGGTGTCCTCGTCGAGCTCCTTTGCCTTGCTCGCCAGCCGCGCCGCATGCGCCTCGATCGATCCCCGCAGGCTTCCATAGCGCCAGTTCACCGC
>DASXIG010000192.1:0-3957 GCA_036498105.1 Xanthobacteraceae bacterium
CTTGTTTGCCGATGATTTGGCCGGTTTCGTGGCCCTTGCCGGCGATGAGGAGCACGTCGCCCGGACCGAGCTTGGCAATGGAACCGCCGATTGCCTCACGGCGGTCGGCAATCTCCAGCGCGCCTGGCGCGCCGGCGAGGATCGCGCGGCGAATGGCAGCCGGATCCTCGCCGCGCGGGTTGTCGTCGGTGACCACCACGCAGTCGGCAAGCCGTGCCGCAGTCTTCCCCATTATCGGACGCTTGCCGGCATCGCGGTCGCCGCCGCAGCCAAAGACGACGGTGAGACGGTTGGAGGCATAGGGGCGCAAAGCTTCGAGTGCCTTCGCCAGCGCGTCCGGCTTATGGGCATAGTCCACAAAGATGGGCGCGCCGCTTTTCTCGCCGACCAGCTCGAGCCGGCCCTTGGCGCCCTTGAGCTGAGCGAGCGCGGCGAAGACCGCGGCGGGGTCGCTTCCGGTGGCGATCGCCAATCCCGCTGCGACCAGGGCGTTCTCGACCTGAAAAGAGCCGGGGAGCGGCAGCCGGACCGCGTGGTCAATACCTGCGTACGAGAGTTTTATCAGCTGGGCAAAGCCGTCGATCGCGATCTCGCGCACACGAATGTCGCGCGCTTGCCGTCCGACCTCGAACAGGCGCAGTCCGCGCCGCTGCGCCGCCGCGATCACATCATCGGACTGCTCGTTGTCCGCAGCGACAACGGCCGTGCCTCCCGGCTCGATCAGCTCGCTGAACAGTCTCAGCTTGGCGCCGAGATAGGCTTCCATCGTCGGATGATAATCCAGATGATCGCGACTGAGATTGGTGAATGCGCCCGCCCTCACCCGCAGCCCATCGAGACGGTGTTGATCGAGCCCATGGGAGGACGCTTCGATCGCAAGATGTGTCACGCCCTCGCCGGCCAGCTCATCCACCATGCAGTGCAGCCCGATCGGGTCGGGCGTGGTGAGCGAGCCGTAGACCTCACGCTCCGGCGTGATCAGGCCGACGGTGCCGATGCTCGCGGCCGCTTTGCCCAACGCCGACCAGATCTGGCGTGTGAATGCAGCGACAGAAGTCTTGCCGCTCGTTCCGGTGACCGCTGCAATCACCTCCGGCTGGCGAGGAAAAAAAGAGGCAGCGGCGAGCGCGAGCGCGCGGCGCACATTGGCGACTCTGATGAACGCCACTGCTCGCGGAAGGGCTTGCGGCGGTTCACGCTCCGCCATGATCGCGGCTGCGCCCGAGGCGATCGCCTGGCCGACATAGCGCAACCCGTCCTCCTTATGGCCGGCCACCGCGACGAACAGCTCCCCCGGCCTGACCGCGCGGCTGTCGGCGCTGATGCCGGTGAGCTCAAGCGCGGCGAAACGCGGATCGCCGGTGGCGCCCACGCCGTCCAGGTTTTGCAGTAAAGCTCGAAGCATCACGATCGCTGACCCAGCATTAGGCGCACGTCTCCCGTGCTCCGTAATGTCAGCCATGGCGGCGGGATGTGCGCCCTGACAAAATCACGAAGGGCGTCGGTGGGGCGAGACCAGTGCCGCCGATTTGAAGTTCCTCCAACGGTTGCGGCGAGCTCGTAAAGGAACTTCAAATCGAAAAGGGGATTGCTAGTCCCCCTTTGCTTCCGAAGTTCGTGTCAGAGGGTGCCACAGTGTATCACGAACTTCGGAAGCGGGGCACTAGTGCTTTGCGAACGCCCTCAGGATCGCGTGCGATAACGGTGAGATAAGCTTTCGCGGCCTGATCGGGAGCGACGCGGCCCTGCTCCCAATCGCGCAATGTGCCGATGGGAATACGATAACGAGCGGCAAAATCTTCCTGGCTGATGCCAAGGGCACGCCGAATGATTTTCACTTGCGGCGTCCGCTTCAGGCGGACAAGGTCCGTCGGAGTTAAAGGGCGATTATCGCGGTCCGTATTGGCCGCGTCCTCGATTTGCTTCTCGGTCATCGGACGCAACGGACGTTTAGCTGTTTTTGATGTAGTAGTCATCTTGCTCATGCCTTGCTGCTCGACGAGCCGAGATGATCCGGATTCGGCCGTCTCTCTGAGTGTAGATCACCGTAAGAATCGCTCCTTCCGCGGTGCCCGTCAGAATGAAACGGTCTTCCCCATAATCCTCACGCTCATCAAGCCGTTCGATGGCAAAAGGATCCTGGAAAGCCTGGCTTGCCGTCTCAAAGCTCACGCCGTGCTTGGCGTAATTCTCACCAGCCTTGGCTTCATCCCACTCAAAGGCATCGCTCATGATATCTACGGATTATCCGTAGCAAGTCAATAATCTGCGTGCTGACCGCATTTCACCAATACGCGCAATTTACCGCCCGCCGGCGCTCGCGAGAATGAGCTTGTCGGAGGGTGCAAGCTCAAAGCGCGGCTCGAGCCCGAGCAGGGGAGCAATGCGGCTGATCACGGCGCCTCCGACGGGCACCGCGTTCCAGCCCGAGGTGGTAAAGCCGTGGGTCTCGGGGAGCGCCTGCGGCTCATCGAGCATGATCAGAAGCGCATAGCGCGGCTGATCCGCGGGAAGGACGGCGGTGAAGCTGGTGAGCACCTTGGTCTTGGAATAGCGCCCGCCGACCACCTTCTCGGAGGTGCCGGTCTTGCCGCCCACGTAATAGCCCTTCACATCGGCGCGGGTGGCGGTGCCCTTCTCGACGTTGAGCCGCATGAGATAGCGCATCTTCTCGCTGGTCTCGGGCTTGATCACCCGGGTGGCAAGCGCCATCGCTTGCGCTTCGCTGCGCTTGAGGAACGTCGGAGGGATCAGGTTGCCGCCGTTCATGAGCGCGCCGATCGCCATCATCGCCTGCAACGGTGCAACCGACAGGCCATGGCCGAACGCGATGGTCACCGTGTTGAGCTCGACCCAGTGCCGGGGCACCAGCGGCTCGGCGCTTTCCGGCAGCTCGGTGCGCAGCCGATCGAGCTGGCCCATCTTCCTGAGGAATCGCTTGTGGTGCTCCACGCCCAGGCTCACCGCCATCCGCGCAGTACCGATGTTCGAGGAGTAGGTGAAGATCTCGGGCACGGTGAGGACACGATTTTGCGCATGAAAGTCGTGGATGGTGAACTTGCCGTAGTGCAGCGGAACGCTCGCGTCGAAGGCCGATTTCAACGTGATCCTGCCCGAGTCCAGCGCCATCGCGAGGGTGAGCGCCTTGAAGGTCGAGCCCATCTCGTAGACCCCGGTGGTCAGCCGGTTGATGCGCGTGGGATCGAGCGCCTCGCGCGGGTTGTTGGGGTCGTAATCGGGGACCGAGATCATTGCGACGATCTCGCCGGTGCGCACGTCGGTCACCAGCCCGGCCGCCGCAATGGCCTTGAATTTCTGCCGCGCGGCGATGAGCTCGTCGCGCAGCGCATGCTGGACCCGCAGATCGACGGCAAGCTCGATGGGATTCTGCTGGTGCTCGCCGGCAAGCCCCGCCATGTGCAGATCCGCCAGACCGCGTCCATCCAGCCATTTTTCAATGCCTGCGATCCCCTGATTATCGATGTTGACGTGCCCGATCACATGCGAGAGCTCCGCGCCGTTCGGGTAGATGCGCTTGTTCTCGGGCAAGAATCCGATGCCGGGAATCCCCAGCCGATGGATCTGCTCCCGCTGCCTGGGCGTGATCTCCCGGCGCAGCCAAACAAACCTTCGCTTGGACGCAAGCCGTTCGCGCAGCTCGGCGGCATCCATGTCGGTCACCACCGCCGTGAGCAGCTCCGATGCCTCGTCCACATCGATGATCCGGTGCGGCTCCCCGAACAGCGACGGCGTGCGCACATCGATCGCGAGCACCTCGCCGTTGCGGTCGAGGATATCGGGGCGTGCGGTCGCCAGCGCGTCCTGGAGCGGATAGCGCCGGCCGGCGTGCGCGTCCGACGCGGTCGCGAACAGGACGAGGCGAGCCGCGATGATGCAGTATCCCAGCGTAAAGATGAGAATGGTCAGGCCGATGCGCGCGCGCGTTTTTGCGTCGCG
>DASXIG010000193.1:0-3788 GCA_036498105.1 Xanthobacteraceae bacterium
CGCCGCGGCGCGCGTGCAGCGGAACGGGCCGAGCAGATTGGTGGCCAGGATGGTTTGCCAGAACGCATCGTCCAGGCGATCGAGCTCGGCTGGGGCAATCGGCTCGCTCGTTGCAGGCGTTCCCGCGTTGTTGACGAGAAAATCGAGGCGGCCAAGCGCCTCGATGGCATTGCGTACCATCTTGTCGGCAGAATCCGCTATCGACACGTTGCCCGGAGCGGCAATCACGGAATGGCCCTTCGCCCGCAGCTTCTCGACTGCGGCGGGCCCGCGGGGATCCTCGGGCAGATGGTTCAATGCGATCGTGGCGCCACGGCTGGCGAACAGCTCGACCGTGGCAAGCCCGATCCCGGAGGCCCCGCCCGTGACCAGGACGGCCTTGCCGTCGAGATCCTCCACGATGAAGGTCTAGCGCCGCTCGCTGAAGAGCACTCCGCCTTTGGCTTTCGCGGTCGGCTCCGCTTCCACGATCTCCACGGTCACGGCATCAAGAGGAACGGAGAAATTCTTCACCACGGCTTCGGTGATATCCTTGATCAGCCCGCGCTTCTGCTCGAGCGTGCGACCCTTGACCGCGTGAATATACACTTCCGGCATTGGAGGCTCCTCCTGTCCTGTGTTTTGGGTACGGTGTTAGAGCAGCGAAGCAGATGAGTGTTCCGACGGACCGCGCCCCCGCAGAGAGGGGACGCGTTCGTTACCACACCCGGGCGTAGCCGGGCTGGACGCTATGATAGCTGTACGTCGTGCCACGATAGCTCGAGCCCGACCCGCGCGAGCCCTCGCTTCGCTCGCGACGCTGGGCGCTGCGCGTGCGCGACTTCCTCGCGGGGACGGTTGGCGTAACGGTTGGCGTGACCGCCTCGGCAGCGGCCGGAGCTTCAGCTGCCGGTGCCGCCGCGGCCTCCTCGATCGGCGCATCAGTGCTTTGCGGTGAAGCACTGACCGCAGCGGCCGACTCTGCGGGAATGAGAGCAGGCTCATCGCGATGACCGATTGAGATCGCCGCTATCGCGGGCCGCTCGTTGACCGGTTGAACGGAGCGGGGCTTGCGCATTCTGGTCGGAGCGCAATCCACGCCGGCACCTTCGGTCATCTGGTCCCGGCACGCCGAGTTGCTTGCGCCTGGCGGCTTGTCAGTGCTGCTCGATTCCACCGATCTGTTTTCCAGCACCGGCGATGTCGGAGGAGCCGGGGTCGTGCCGCGCAGTGCTTGATCGGGGGCGAGCGCCAGAGCCTTCATGGGATCGTCCGGTTCGGTTACGAAAACGGAAAGATTGCTGAGTGTCGCAATCAGCCCGAACCCTGCAAACGCGATCACGAACCCCAGCTTGCGGAGCACCGCCGGGGCATTGCCGATATATCCGAACTCAGGATGCAAATCGCGCGCTAGGGGCACAGCCAACTCCTCTGTACCCCCCGTCCCGGCGGCTAATATAGCGAGAATGATGAACAATGAAAGACGGTTATTCGTCCAAGCTCCTATTTTACCGATCGCGCCGCCGCCCACTGCAAATTTCGGTTAATTGCCGCCACTTTCCCAGCCAACGCGCGCGGCGGATTTGGCTTCTCCTCGACGGGCACACCGTAAGCCATTACCGCAGGCGTATTTCCCGGCACAATGCAGATGGGCGAGTCGGAGGGTGAATCGGCGCACGATTTAGGTCAGGGTCGCTGCTTCACTCTACCTGGCGAGACGGATAGTATCCCCCCGGGAGAGGGGGAGAGGCAGGTCGGAGAAGCGTCATGGAGCTCCGGACGGCGAGCCCCCGAAAGGTTATTTACGCGAGGCCCGAGAATCACTGCGCTCAATGCGGGGAGATTATCTTCCTGCCGGAGTGGTCCGAGTATCTGGACCGACATCGCGTACGGCACTTATGGGAATGCGAGGCGTGCGGGTACAAGTTTGAGACGCTCGTTTCGTTTGCAGACCCATAATTCGCATTTGGCCTAAACAATAGAGTAACGCCGACGAGCCCCACGCCGCAGGGGGAGTTGTCAGGCGGCGAAACGAAGCCCCTGCGGCGAGCGCCGCAGGGGCGTTCCGTCAGGTCGAAAGTGAAGCCTCGCGCGGGCGATTGGCGGGCGCCTCGTCCGCTTGCTCCTGGCCGGGCAGCCGGCCGGTCGCAGGCAGTTGCAGGACCGTTGCACGCTGGCCTTCGCACAAGCGTGTGAGCAGCACCACTTGCCCATCGGGGAATTCCAGGGCGTCGTGATGGGTCACCGCGTTGTCCATGTTGATCTGCCGGAAGCGCGCTAGCCGCTGCCCGATCTTCTTGTTGGGCAGAATCCCGATCCCAAAGGACGGCTCGCATTCGACATTGGCGTCGAACGCAATCTCCGTGCCTGGGAGCAGGCAAACCGCAACATTGGGCTCGCCGACGCCGGCAAAACCACGGGTAATCGAATTGTTGAATTTGGTCACCGCCAGCTTGTCCTCGATCTTGGCGGGCCTGGTTGCGACGTGGTGCAAACTATAGTCACACATCGACGGAGCTCCTTTTCGCGTGAAAGCCGAGATGTCATCCGTCCGTAGCAAAGCTGTGCGAGCGTGAGTCGGTTACCGGGCACTGTAGCTCTTCCGCGCTGAGGCGGATCGTGGAGAGCCGTATCTTCGTACCCTTCCTCCTCGAAGCTCGATCGAGACCTAACTCTGTGAGCTGCTAAGGACTGACCACAGAACGCCGCAGGCAAGGCCGGGTTCCTTTTCCGAGTGTCCCCGGGTTGGAAATATGCCTTGCGCCCCAAACGCATTTGCAAACGCTAGGTGGTATGCAACATGACTGGTTGTGCCATCGCCAAGAAGCTTCCAGAGGCGCAAATGAATCGCGCCGGTGGGCATTCCATGACCCCGGCCCGAGATGATATTTGATTCGCATCGAGCACGCCCATCGCGTCCACGGAGGAGCATCATGAACATCCAGGCAAAGCTGCCGTCCGATATCGAGGGACTTGCGAACCAGGTTGACCCGCTGTCGCGGCGCGGCTTCTTTCTCGCGGCATCTGCGGCCGCGGCTGCGGGCTATACGCTCGCCGCGGGGCCGGTGCGCGCGGACGCCATCCACACTGATACGACCGGCCTGACGGCGGGAGACGCAAAGATCAAGGTTTCCGATGGCGAGATGCCGGCCTATTACGCGCGTCCCGCCGGCGCCCAGAACCCGCCGGTCATTTTGGTGGCGATGGAGATTTTCGGCCTGCACGAATACATCAAGGACGTGACGCGCCGGCTCGCCCACCTCGGGGCCTTCGCGGTGGCCCCCGACTATTATTTCCGCAAGGGCGAGGATCTCACCAAGATTACCGAGCAGCCGAAGCTGATGCCGATCGTCAATTCCAAGCCGGATGCCGAGCTGTTCTCCGACCTCGACGCGACGGTGGCCTGGGCCAAATCACAAGGCGGTGATACCAGCCGTCTCGGCATTATCGGCTATTGCCGCGGCGGCCGGACCGTGTGGGAATACGCCGCTCACAGCAAGGAGCTGAAGGCAGGAGCGGCCTTTTACGGCTCGCTGGTGGATCCGGAGGCGCAGAAGGCGCTCTGGCCTAAGAGCCCGATCGAACGCGCGCCCGAGCTCAACGCTCCGGTCCTGGGGCTGTACGGCGAAGCTGACCAGGGCATTCCGCTCTCCCAGGTCGATATGCTAAAGAGCGCGCTGCAAGGCGCTGGCAAAACCTTCGAGATCAAGACCTATCCGGGCGCGCCGCACGGCTTTCACGCCGATTACCGCGCGAGCTATCGCAAGGAGGCGGCGGAAGACGCCTGGAATCAGATGATCGCCTGGTTC
>DASXIG010000194.1:0-1863 GCA_036498105.1 Xanthobacteraceae bacterium
CATTGCGCAATTCCTATCGGGCAATATATAGGCGCTCCCTCGCTCCCGCGAGCAGGAGCAACGGCTTGGAAAAGGGTTTGGAAGAGGGCACAACGTTCGCGCCGAAGTTCGACGCGAACGGTCTCATCGTCTGCGTCACCACCGACGCAACGTCAGGCGACGTCTTGATGGTCGCACATATGAACGCGGCCGCATTGGAGAAGACGATCGCGACCGGGGAGGCGTGGTATTTCAGCCGCTCGCGGCGGGCGCTTTGGCGCAAAGGCGAGAGTTCCGGTCACGTGCAGCATGTGCGCGAGATGCGCGTGGACTGTGACCAGGATGCGGTGTGGCTCAGGGTGGAGCAGGCAGGCCCGGGCGCATGCCACACCGGCCGCCGCTCGTGCTTCTATCGGGCCGTGCCGCTAGGCAAGCCCGGCGAGGTGTCGCTCGAATTCCGCGACGCGGAGAAGACGTTCGATCCGGGCACGGTTTACGGGCCCGGCAGAGGCACGGAATGAGAGCATTTCAGTGCAAGCTCCCGGTTCCCCTTCGTTTCAGAATCTCCCGGCATTTCAATTTGTTCGCCCGAAAAATACATCGAATTTCGCGAATTTCGAGCAGCTGGCCCTATATGCACGTATAACTCGCAGCTGATGAACGTGGGGCGCTTGCTCTGAAGGCCAATTCAGCGGCTCAGCAATTGTGCGAGCACAACCAATGGCAAGATAAAAATCGGCCCCATTGCAAACAGCAATAAATGTGCAACGGATTTCCCTACCCCTGGTTGTACAGTATAAAGATACCCAAACTTCGGACCCTGTGTTCTGGGCAGGGCTCAACCAGCATTCGACTGCTTTTCGAGCAATAGTGCGCCGCCCAAAGGAAAACACCCGGCGCGCCAACGGGGTACCGGATTCAGGCATATTTCTGAAGGATCCCTATGTATCGTTGAGTTACGGTACCAATGTCAAGAACTATTCTGATCAGCCCCGAGCGGCGGATTTTGCCTGCGCGAGTAACCGGCACGCGCGCGCAAGATGCGGCCGATCGTACATCACGCCATCAATTGCAACGGCTCCCTTGCCCGGATTGCCCTCGAATGCGGCTATGATGGCACGCGCCCTGGCGATTGCGGCCGGCGTGGGCGTGAACACCTCGTTGATGATCGGCACCTGAGCGGGATGAATGGCAATTTTTCCCCGGAATCCGTCGCGACGCGCCTCCTCGGCCTCGCGCCGGAGCAGGTCCGTGTTGCGGAAGTCCGGGGTCACCGTATCGAACGCCGGCACCTGCGCCGCCGCGGCGCCGGCGAGGCATAGAACGCGGGCCATGCGGTAAGGATCCAGAAATCGTCCCTCTGCATCGCGGTTCGTTTCGGCGCCAAGCTCGGCGGAGAGATCCTCCGCTCCCCAGGTGAGGCCCTCGAGCCGGCTGCTCGCGCCGGCGTAGGTGCCGGCCCGAAAAAGTGCCGCCGCGGTTTCGGTCGCGATGGCGAGTATCTTGATGCTGCCGTCGGGCAGGCCTGCAATGGCCTCGCAGGCCGCGAGCTTCGCGTCGACATGGGTGATGCTAGCTCCGCCTTCGGCCTTCGGCAGCATGATGGTGTCGGGCCTCGCAGGGACGACTGCGTCGAGATCGTCGTCGATCAGCCCGGTGGCAATCGCGTTGACGCGCACGAGGAGGCGCGGACGGGCAGCCGTCTTGACCGCGTCCCGGACAAAATCGGCGGCGCTTTTGCGGGCAGCGGCCTTGCCTTCGGGTGCGATGGAATCCTCGAGATCGATGATGATGGCATCGGCGCCGCTCGCCATGGCTTTGTCGAGCTTCTTGCCGCCATCAGCGGGCACGAACAGGAACGAGCGCATCAGGCCGGCCGCATGC
>DASXIG010000195.1:0-1542 GCA_036498105.1 Xanthobacteraceae bacterium
AATGGGCCCATGAGAACGGCATCAAACTGTGGTGCCCGCCGGTGCAGAGCAAGCATGGCACCGATCCCTTTGCGCCGCGGCGCGACGACAAACCGGGGGTGGCGGACTGGCGCCGGCGCATGGCGAGCGAGGCCGGCAAAGAGCTCTACAAGAAGCGCGCGCAGGCCGAATGCCCCAATGCCTGGGCGCGCCGCATGGGCCTCACTCGGCTTTATGTGCGCGGCAAAGACAAGGCCCGCGCCGTGCTGCTGTGGTTCGCACTCGCCCACAACATGCTGCGCGGCTTCGCACTGCGGCGGGCTGCCATGGCCGCGGCAAACTGAGATGGGTAACCGCGGCGCCAACTCTATTGCCGATATTGCCGCTTGCTCAACCATAGATTGCTTCGTTTCGCTGATCGAACCAATGGGATCGGACCAATGGGACCGGCAAGCCAGCCAAGCCATAGTGGAGCATCGTCCCGAGACGCCCGTGCCACCCCGCCATGTTCGCCAGAGTAAACATTCACAGGCTCTCAGCATGAGGGTATCTTGTTGATAGCATTAAGAAAATACCTCATCCTGAGGTGCCTCGCGAAGCGAGGCCTCGAAGGACGCGCGACATTCTTCCAGCCCTACGGCACATTCTTGCCCGGCCTCGCGGCGCATTCTGCCGCTTTGCCCGCGAGTGTCTCGGCAATTTCCCATGGCTCGGCGTTGGACCTGTCGCCTTCTACCTTCCGGCATGCAAGCCCGTCGGCCGACGCAGCGACTGGAGGACGAAGAGCGCCAACCGACGACGGGTGGAGTGGGAATGCGCTGCGCTTTTCCGTCCTCCGCTTGCTGACCTGAGATCAGGCAGGCTTCTCGCAATTGATCATCCAGGGTATCCCGAATTGGTCCACGAGCATGCCGAAGCGGGCGGCCCAAAAGGTCTCTTGGATCGGCATCTGCACCGTCCCGTTCTGCCCGAGGGCATCAAATAAGCGCTCGGCTTCGGCCGGATTGTGGATGCCGAGCGTCACCGAAAAACCCTTTGCTCCCTCGGCGCTTGCTGCTCCATAGGTGAGCCCGCATATGTCATCATTGCGACTATCTTCCCACCGAGACACCGCTCATAGAATTTGAACGCCGCTTCGCATTGGCCATTGAAGCTGACATAGGGGTTCAACTGCATCGCGTTCTCCTTTGAAGTGGGGTAACTCCCGGCCGCCTATTTTCTTAGTACGCTCTCGAGCCTTCGTGCGTCCTCGATCGCGGGGCTCGGACCGAAATCCTCCAGCTCGAACACTTGACGGAGCTCGATCTCGCGTTCCGCTCGCGGTGCGGAGAGGGGCAGCGTTTGGCGTTACTCCGGGGCGAAACGCACGGCGGCGACCGGGGGCAGCCGCGCCTCTGGCATCGTCCACGAATCGCCGCCATTCTCCGAGATCCACAAACCGCCGCTGGTCGAGCCGAAGGCGAGCCGCTCGCCGCTCTCGTCGACTGCCAAGCCGTGGCGCCAGACCAAGTCATAGGCGTGATGTTGCGGCAGACCCCGCGTCATCACTTCGAAACTGCGGCC
>DASXIG010000196.1:0-4897 GCA_036498105.1 Xanthobacteraceae bacterium
ATCGAGTGGAGTGCCCGGCTGGTCGCGCTGCTGGTGTATGGCGGCACGGCAGGCATCGCCTTGCCCTATTGGGCCATGCAGATCGTCAACAAAAACCTGCCGGCAATCACGACTTCGCTGGCCCTGCTCGTTGTCCCCATAGTCGGGGTTGCGTGCTCGGCGATTGCATTGGGCGAACCGATCACTGCCGGCCTCATCGTGGCCATGCTGCTCATCGTCAGCGGCATTGCCGTGGGGATGAGCGATTCGATCCTGCGGGTATGGGCGGGAAAAGTGTAGGCGCGGGTTTGCAACCGCATCGAATCTACTATCGCAAGCCGTAGTAATACATGTCCTGGATCGAGGTCGGCCGGATGACGATGCCGCGCGGCGTTCCATCGGACGCATAGGCGCTCGTCGGGATGTCCCGCCTGGGATCCTCGAACCGCCGCATGGCGCTCAGAGCTTTCTGCGTGCGCCGTTCCGCCGTCCGCTCCCGGCGTACTGCTTTCTTGGGGGCTGACGTAAGGCGTGTCTTCGTTTCGGGTGTGGGCTGCGCGCGCACGCGTTTCTCGGCTTGCACGGGTGCCTCGGCGGGCTCGGGTCTCGTCTCGCGCGCGGGCGCTGTCATGACGGGCGCCTCGACCGGTGGGGCGGGTGCCGCGGCCGCCTGCTTCGGCAACCCCGGCTCGGGTGCGCTGTCGATCTCGGAGTGAGCCTCGGCCTTCGCAAGCGGCGCCGGCGCCGGCTCCGCTTCCGCGACCGGAAGCACGTCGTGCCCGGGCAGGCAGCTCTCGTCCCTGGAGGCCTCGACTGCGCTTGCGCAGGTGAGCGAGGGGGCAACTGTAACCTCGGATCTGACGAGCGATACCCGCTCGACGAGCGAGGGTACGAGCGCCATCACGCCGCCGGCGATAACGGCTCCGAATACAATCAGGGCCGCAAAGGTGCTGATACGCAGATACCGGTACAGGCGGTCTCTCCTTGCCAATCCGCCCTATTCTATAGCTTTCGTTCTTGCACCGCCATCTTGCGCGCGGTTCTGCCACAGCGCGCTCTGCGACAGGGTTAATTCTCCTGCCTCACTGCCGCATCAGCAGCAGCGGATCGGTGCTGGGCGGGATGCGCTCCCAGGTGGTTGCATCGCTTTCGGAAAAACGCCAGTTGCCGGAGCTGCCGGAGAACACCAGCTCGTTGTCCTCGATCCGCCAGCTTGACGGCCCAAACGCGGTGATGGCGGCAACGCAGCCCGGCTTCAGGACGATCCGATAGCTTTCGCCGCCGGCGGATGCGTTCGACAAGGTGACCTTGCACAGCGGCTTCTCGAATTCCTGCAGCAGCGTCCAATCCCCGAACAGCTGTTCGGGCGTGATCGTGGCGGCGCGGATGGCCGCCTGCGTGCGCATGAAGAAAAGCCCTTCGCCCTTGCGCTCGGCTTCGTACATGTGCGACTCGACCTCGGAGAAATCGAGAATGACGGCAGCCTTCGAATCGAGCAGCTGCACCGAATCGTTCGCGCCCATCGTCCACACACCGACATCTTTGAGCAACGGGAACACGGTGCGGCACGCCGGGTCGAGCTCGAGCTTGAACCCGCCTTCGCCGCGCTCCACGCTGAATGTGACGGCACAGGTCTTGTCGCGCGCGGCGTTGGAGATTTCCCACGCACCGGCCATGCCTTGTGCGGCCTCGTTCGGAGCGGCCGCAGGCGCCTGCGCGGCTGCCTGCCCCATTCCGAGCGCAAGCGCCATGAGCGCTGCGCAAGGCGTCATGGGCCAACCAGCGCCAACGGCCTGAGCAAACATCAACGTCTTCGTGCGGTGTTTCACGAGAGCTTGCTCCCGCGCCAGGGTGTTTCGCTGACCGGCGTGAGCGGAGGCTTGCCCGCCGCCCAGGCGATCAGATTGTCCACGACGAGCTGATCCATCCTCTGGCGCGTCGTCACCGACGCGGAGCCGAGATGAGGGAACAGCACGACATTGTCCATCGCGATCAGCTCGGGCGGCACATGCGGCTCCCGCGCATAGACGTCGAGCCCGGCCGACAGGATGGTCCCCTGCTGCAAGGCATTGATCAGCGCCGGCTCGTCCACGACAGAGCCGCGCGCCATGTTGATGAGGATGCCTTCCCTGCCGAGCGCTTCGAGCACTTCTGCATGTATAAGGTTTCTCGTCTGCGCCCCGCCCGGCGTGATGACGAGGAGCACTTGGACTTCACGCGCCATGTCCAGGAGGTTCGGATAATGCCGGTACGCAACGCCTTCCGCCGGTCGGCGCGAATGATAGACCACCGGCACGCCCATGGCCTCGAGCCGGCGCGCGATCGCCTGCCCGATGCGGCCCATGCCGACGAGCCCGACGGTGCGGTCGCGCAGCGTCGCCTTGCTCAGGGGATAGTCGCGCTCCAGCCAGTGGCCGGAACGGAGATAGCGCTCCGCCTGCGGGAATTCGCGCACGGCGCAGAGCAGGAGTCCCAGCGCGGTGTCCGCCACTTCCTCCGTAAGCACGTCGGGCGTGTTGGTCACCGTGATGCCGTGCTCGCCTGCCCACGCCGCATCGACGTGATCGTAGCCGACGCCGAAGCTCGAAATGATCTCCAGGCGCGGAAAGCGGCTCATGAAGGTGCCGTCGATGCGCTCCGAGGTGGCGGCAACCGCCATGCCGCGTATGCGCGGCGCGGAACCCGAGAAGAACTTCTCGCGGTCGTTCGCGGCGGGCAGCTTGAGCACATTGAACGTGGGGTTGAGCCCCTTTGCCAGGATCGGCTTCTCCGGCCCGATCAGCAGCAGGTCGATCTTCTCAGCCGCCATGCTTCAGTTCCTCATACCAGCATCGCCACGGGCTGCTCGACCATGCCCTTGAAGGCGGCAAGCAGTTCCGCCCCGAGGACGCCGTCGAGCACGCGGTGATCGCAGGAGAGCGTCACCGACAGCATGCTGGCGAACGCAATGCTGCCGGCCGCGTTTTCAACCGCTTGGCGGCGAGCAGATCCGACCGCAAGAATGCTCGACTGCGGCGGGACGATGATGGCGGAGAACTCGCGCACCCCGTACATGCCGAGATTGGTGATGGCGGAGACGCCGCCCTGATATTCGCGCGGCTCCAGCTTGCGCGCGCGGGCACGCGCGACGAGATCCTTCATCTCGTTCGAGATTTGCGAGAGCATCTTTGCTTCGGCGCGCCGGAGCACCGGCGCGATCAGCCCACCTTCGATCGCCACCGCCACGGCGATGTCACAGCGCTCGAATTGGAGGATCCGGTCATTGGCAAACACTGCGTTGGCCGCCGGCATGCGGTGCAGCGCCGCCGCCCAGGCCTTGATCAGGAGATCGGTGACCGACAGCTTGAACGCGGGCTGGCCGTCTGCGTCTTTCGGCGCGGCCGCGTTCGCAGCTTCGCGCAACTCCAGCAAAGCGCCGATCGCAACGTCGGCTGTGAGATAGAAATGCGGAATCGACTGCTTGGACGCGACCATTCTCCTCGCGATGGCGCTTCGCATCCCATCGAGGGGCAGCTCCTTGAACGCCACGTCGCGATAGATCGCTGCGATCTCCTCTGCGCTCGGCGAGCTGATGCCGGTCCACGCTGCTGGTGCGGCCTTGGGAGCGGCGCTGCGCGCGGCATCGATGTCGCGCGCCGTGACGCGGCCATGCGAGCCCGACCCGCGAACCCGGCCGAGATCGATCCCGCCCTCGATGGCAAGCCGCCGCGCGAGCGGCGTCACTGTCGTGCCGCCGGAGATCCGCGCGGGCCCATAGTTGCGCGCGGGCGTGCGCACCTCGAAGAACGGATCGAGCTTCATCGCTGGCCCCCCCGGCGGGGTGGCACCCTGAGCCTTGCCTTCCCCTGCTGGCGGGGGAGCGATCGTGACTGTCGTTGCGAAAGGAGGAGTCGGGGGAGGCTGCGGGTACGACTGTGGGGCGTTGTCTTGCATCCGAACCGCGGTGCCGTCCGAGATCACCGCCACCACGGCGCCGACTGGAGCGACTGCGCCCGCGGCCACGCGAATTTCAGCGAGCACCCCGGTCGTGGTGGATGGCACCTCCATCGACACCTTGTCGGTCTCGATCTCGAACAGATTGTCCCCGGGTGCGATCGGATCGCCCGCCGACTTGAACCATTGCGTGATCTTTCCTTCCGCAACGGTCTCGCCGAGCTGCGGCATCAGCACATCCATTTTTGGCTTACCACGCGAGCGAGACGTACTGGGTTTCCATGAACTCCATGAGCCCTTCGTGCGCGCCCTCGCGCCCGATGCCGGACTGTTTCATGCCGCCGAAGGGAGCGGCAGGATCGGAAACGAGTCCGCGGTTGAGCCCGACCATGCCGAATTCGAGCTGCTCGGAGACCCGCATGCCGCGGCTGAGATCCCTCGTGTAGAGATAGGCGACCAGACCATATTCCGTGTCGTTCGCGCGCCTGACCACCTCGTCCTCCGACTTGAAGGTCTGGATGGCGGCCACCGGCCCGAAGATCTCTTCCCGCAGCATGGCGGCGCTGTCGGGCACCGCATCGAGCACGGTCGGCGGATAGAAGTGCCCGGGACCGCTCGGGGTTTTTCCGCCGGTGAGAATTTTCGCGCCCTTGCCGATTGCGTCCTCGACGAGCTCGACCACTTTCTTCCTGGCATCGGCATTGACCAGCGGCCCCACCGCGACGCCATCGTCGAGCCCGTTGCCCACCTTCAATGCGGCCATGCGGGCCGTGAGCTTGTTCGTGAACTCGTTATGCACCTTCTCATGCACGTAGAACCGGTTGGCCGAGGTGCAGGCCTCGCCCATGTTGCGCATCTTGGCGATCATCGCGCCTTCGATGGCGGCGTCGATATCGGCGTCCTCGAACACCAGGAAGGGCGCGTTGCCGCCGAGCTCCATGGCCGGCTTGACCACGTTGTCGGCCGCCTCGTGCAGCAGCTTGCG
>DASXIG010000197.1:0-4404 GCA_036498105.1 Xanthobacteraceae bacterium
GATGATCTATCTGGCCGACAAGACGGGAAAGTTGCTGCCGAAGGAGGGCGAGCCGCGCTACCGCGTGCTCGAATGGCTTATGTGGCAGATGGGCGGACCCGGTCCCATGTTCGGCCAGGTCCACCATTTCGTGAAATACAACAAGGGCAAGGCTCCGTATGCGGAGGAGCGTTATCTCAAGGAGGCCCATCGTCTCTATGGCGTGCTCGACCGAAGACTCGCGGGTCGTGATTTCGTCGCCGGCGACTATTCGATCGCCGACATTGCCATCTGGCCGTGGGTCTCGCGCTACGAGTGGCAAACGGTAGATCTCCACCAATACCCGAATGTGGAACGGTGGTATATCGCGATCGCCAAGCGGCCAGCTGTGCAGAAGGGATACAAAGTGCCCAAGGATGTCGGGGAAGTCCCGATCCCTTAAAGTGGCACGGCCAGTCTTATCTTGTTGGTCTTTTGCCGCGCGGTTTTCGCTCGTCTGCTGTTCATTGCTGCTTCCGGTGCCTGCCGGTGCACAGCCGCCGGAGCCATTTCGTCATCCGATCACGATCTACGTCGCCGGTACTGCTGGCGGCGGGGTCGACCTTTATGCCCGCCTGGTGAGCCGGCACATCGGCCGGCATATACCGGGGCAACCGATCGTGACGGTCCAGGTAATGCCGGGTGCCGGGGGAATACGCGCTGCCAATTACCTTGCCGAACAGGCGCCTCGCGACGGCACTGCCATCGCGACATTCGCCGGGGGACCGGTGCTCGAACCGCTGATTGGCAACCGCAACCCCGGCTACGACATGAGCCACTTCACTTGGATCGGCGCGCTCACCCAAGACACCGGTTTATGCATTGCGTGGGCCAAAACGCCGTTCCGCACCATTGACGACGCGAGAAAGCAGCAGATGGTGGTTGCCGGGACGGGTGCAGGCTCCGACACCGACACTTGGCCCGTCGTGCTCAATGAGGTTCTGGGCACCAGGTTCAAGCTGGTGACCGGCTATCTCGGAACGCAAGAGACCTTGCTGGCAATGGAACGCGGCGAGGCGCACGGTCGCTGCGTCATCAGCCACTCCGCGCTCAAAACAACCAAGCCGGAGTGGTTGCGCGATCATAAGATCAATGTGCTCGTTCTCACTGCGCTAAAGAAGACTGCCGAATTTTCTGATGCCCCCACGGTGGTCGATCTGGTCACGAAAGAGGAGGATCGCTCGCTTCTCAGGCTTCTGATTGGGCCCAGCGCCATGGCGCGACCCTTCGTGGCCCCGCCCAAGCTTCCTCCCAGCAAGACGGCGCTCCTGCGCCGTGCGTTTGACGCGACCGCGGACGATCCCGAATTCCGTGCTGAGGCGGCCAAGATGCAGGCGGATCTGGCGCCGACCACAGGCGAGGAAGTCCAAACGCTGGTCGCGGGTATGTATGCGACACCCCGGACGGTCATCGAGCGCGCGAGAAGGCTCCTCAACCCGTAGAACGCCGCTCGGACCGAGCTTGGCATCTCCGGGGCCAGGAAGGCTGGCTCCTGAGCCATTGGCGCCCAAAACCTGGGCAAAGCCCCAGCAATTTTTCCTGTCGTGACAAAATAGGACGGCCCGGCAACCGCACCCGCAACGCAACTATTCCTTGGGTTGGCGCGAGGCTTGCAGCTAAGATCGCGGTCGCGCGCATTCCCTCGCTTGTCTACGCGCGCGGCCCCAGGGGGCACATTCGATGACGGCCACGTTCGACGAGATGACGGGTGCGGATGGGAACTCCCGGATTGCTTATGGCGAATTGGCGCGCTGGCTCGCCGAGGTGCCGCCGCACGTGCTCGATTTTCGCCGGCGCGAGGCAGAAGTGCTGTTCCGCCGGATCGGCATCACTTTTGCCGTCTATGGCGATGCAGATGCCCAGGAGCGGCTTATTCCGTTCGACGTGCTGCCCCGCATTCTGGCAGCGGACGAATGGCGGATTCTGGAGGCGGGGCTCCAGCAGCGCGTCCAAGCCATCAATCATTTCGTACGCGACATTTACGGCCGGCGCGAAATCCTGAAAGCCGGCATCATCCCGGAGAACCTGATCTTTCAAAATCCGGTGTTCCGGCCCGAAATGAACGGCATGAAAGTGCCGCATGACATTTACGTGCATGTCGCGGGAATCGATATCGTGCGCCTGGATCCGCAAACCTTCTACGTGCTCGAGGACAATGCCCGCACGCCCTCAGGGGTGTCGTATATGCTGGAGAACCGGGAGATCATGCTGCGGCTGTTTCCCGAGCTGTTCGCGCGCCACCGCATCGCTCCGGTGGAGAGATATCCGGATGAGCTCCTCGCAACGTTAAGGTCGGTTGCGCCTGCCAATGCGAGCACGGAACCAACCGTGGTCCTGCTCACGCCTGGAGTGTACAATTCCGCCTACTACGAGCATTCCTTTCTCGCCGATAAGCTTGGCGTCGAACTGGTCGAAGGGCGCGACCTGTTCGTGCGCGATGAGCTGGTATACATGCGCACGACACAAGGGCCTAAGCGCGTCGATGTGATCTACCGCCGGATCGACGACGATTTTCTGGACCCGCTCGCCTTCAGACCGGACTCCGCGCTTGGAGTTCCTGGGTTGATGTCGGCGTATCAGGCCGGCAACGTCACGCTCGCAAACGCGGTGGGAACGGGCATTGTCGATGACAAGGCGATGTACAGCTACATGCCCGGCATCATGAAGTTCTATCTCGGAGCCGATCCCATCCTCAGGAACGTGCCGACTTGGCGTTGCCGCGAGCCTGAGCACCTCGCTTATGTCCTCGATCACCTGGAAGAGCTCGTGGTGAAGGAGGTGCATGGGTCGGGAGGGTACGGCATGCTCATAGGCCCACAGGCGGATAAACAAAAGCTGGCGACCTTCCGCAGCAAGCTCAAATCCAATCCGACCAACTTCATCGCACAGCCGACCCTCGCACTATCGACCTGCCCGACGTGCGTGGAGGAGGGGGTCGCTCCACGTCACGTCGATCTGCGCCCGTTCGTGCTCACCGGCCGAGAGCGCGTTCGGATCGTGCCCGGCGGATTGACTCGCGTCGCGCTGACAAAGGGCTCGCTGGTGGTCAATTCCAGCCAGGGCGGCGGGACCAAGGATACGTGGGTGCTCGATGGGTAAGAGTTCCGGCTGATAATCGTGCGCTGACATGCTTTCCCGCACGGCCGATAATCTGTATTGGCTCGCCCGCTACGTGGAGCGCGCGGAATATCTCGCCCGCATACTCGAAGTGAGTCAGCGCCTCACGACCCTGCCGCTTGCATACGCCGGATCGTCGAACGAGTGGGAGTCCGCACTGGCAACGGCGGGGTGCGCCCATGCCTTCTCGCAGGTCTATTCCCAGGCGAGCGAGGAAACCGTCATCGACTTCCTCTGCTTCTCGAGCGCCAACCCCTCCTCCATTCGCAACTGCTTCGAGATAGCCCGCAGCAACGCGCGAGCGGTCCGAACGGCTCTCACAGTCGAGATGTGGGACGCCATCAACGGCACCTGGATCGAGCTGAGGCGGTTTGGCAACCGCGCAACTTCGCGCGACGAGTTCATGCGCTTCCTGCGTTGGGTGCAGGAGAATTCGTTGCGCTTCGACGGCTCGGCATACCGCACCATGCTGCGCAATGATGCCTACTGGTTCTCGCGGCTCGGCGTCTATATGGAACGCGCGGACAATACGGCGCGCATTCTGGATGTGAAATACCACCTCCTGCTGCCAGCGCATGAGCGGATCGGAGGTCCGCTCGATTATTTCCAATGGGCGGCAATCCTGCGGTCCGTCTCGGCGCTGACGGCCTATCACTGGGTGTATCGTGAAAACGTCAAGCCGTGGCTGATCGCAGACCTCCTCATTCTGCGGGACGAATTGCCGCGCTCGCTTGCGAGCTGCTCGCAGAATCTGGTGCTTTATCTCGATCACATCGCGCGCGCTTATGGTCGCCAGGGCCCAGCCCAGCGCCAGGCTCGCACTGTCCGCGCGCGCCTCGAAAACAGCGGGATGGAGGAGATCTTCCAGAACGGATTGCACGAGTTCATCAGCGAATTCATCTCCGATAATAACCGATTGGGCGCCGCCATCAGTCAACAATACCTGACCTGATTATCAGGTATCAGGTATCAGGTATCAGGTCTCCGTCCCATTATGCTGGTCCCCCGCAATACCTTTGTCTCGCTTCGACTCTGGGTTTACGTATGACGCACGTGTAGCGCCTCCGACTTCTGGAAGGCTGATACCTGGGTACTGATGTCTGAAAACTGATACACATGCGCCTTCGCATCACGCATTCAACCAAATATTCCTACCAGCAGCCGGCCACGAATGCGATCCAGATATTGCACCTCACCCCGAGAAATCACGAAAGCCAATACATCGCCCGTTGGCGCATCGATGTCTCGCCCGATTGCTGGGTTCATCAG
>DASXIG010000198.1:0-2138 GCA_036498105.1 Xanthobacteraceae bacterium
ATCACCTTCAAGGGCAGGACCCGCTCGCGCATGCGACCTTACGAAGCTGCCCGTGGCGGCATCGCCCGCACATTTCAGAACGTCGCGTTGTTCAAGGGGATGACCGCGCTCGATAACATCATGACCGGCCGCGCGCTCAAGATGCGCCGCGGTTTTCTGTGGCAAATCCTGTGGCTCGGGCCGGCGCTTGCGGAAGAGGTGGAGCACCGCCGGGTCGTGGAAGAGATCATCGACTTTCTGAAAATCCAGCACATCCGCAAGATTCCCGTGGGCAAGCTGCCATATGGCTTGAAGAAGCGCGTCGAGCTCGGCCGGGCGCTGGCCATGGAGCCCGACCTCCTGCTGCTCGATGAGCCCATGGCCGGCATGAACATCGAGGAAAAAGAGGATATGTCCCGTTACATCCTCGATCTCAACGATCATTTCGGGACCACGATCGCTCTGATCGAGCACGATATGGGCGTGGTGATGGACCTCTCCGACCGCGTGCTCGTGCTTGATCATGGAATCAAGATCGCCGACGGCGCACCTGCCGAGGTGCAGGCCGACGCGGGCGTGATCGACGCCTATCTTGGCGTGAGCCACTGAGCCGGCCATGCTGGGCCCGGTCATCGAGACGCTGATCGGCGGCCTTCTCACCGGGGTGCTCTACGCGCTCGTTGCGCTCGGCTTCGTGCTGATCTTCAAGGCATCCGGAGTCTTCAATTTCGCGCAGGGCGCGATGGTGCTGTTCGCCGCGCTGTCCCTGGCGCGGCTGTCCGAGCTCATGCCGCTTCCGCTCGCGTTGGCCCTCTCCATCGCCATCATGATCGCCCTCGCCTATGCGATCGAGCTGCTCGTGCTGCGCCATCTCGTGAACCAGGAGGGCATCATCCTGTTCATGGCCACCTTGGGAATCGCCTATTTCCTTGAGGGTTTCGGTCAGACGCTGTGGGGCAGCGACATCTATAAGATCAGCCTCGGTCTGCCGACTGATCCCATCTTTCTGTTCGAATCGGTTTTTCCCGGCGGTATCCTGATCGATCCGGCCGAGCTCATTGCGGCGTTGATCTGTGCCGTGCTGGTGCTGGTGCTCGCCGTATTCTTTCAGGTCACCCGGGTTGGCCGCGCGTTGCGCGCGGTTGCGGACGATCACCAGGCGGCGCAATCGGTCGGCATTCCGCTCGGCCAGATCTGGTTCATGGTCTGGGCCGTGGCGGGACTCGTCGCGCTCGTGGCCGGAATGATGTGGGGGGCGAAGCTCGGCGTGCAGTTCTCGCTCTCGCTGGTGGCTCTGAAGGCGCTGCCGGTGCTGATCCTAGGCGGCTTCACCTCGATCCCGGGCGCGATCGTGGGTGGGCTCATCATCGGCGCCGGCGAAAAGCTCGCCGAGGTCCTGCTGGCCCCGGTTCTCATTCGCACTTTCGATCTCGCCGGCGGCGGCATCGAGAACTGGTTTGCCTACGTGCTCGCCCTCCTCTTCCTGCTCGTTCGGCCGCAAGGCCTGTTCGGCGAGCGCATCATCGAGCGGGTATGAGCCGTGCTCTATCGCGAAGTCGGCCAGTTCAAGACCTCCTATCAGTCGGACGAAGCCGTCTTTCCGATCGCGCAGGATCGCTGGTTTGTCATTTGTCTGATCGCTTTTGCTTTCCTGATCGTGCCGGTCTTTGCTGGCCAGTATCTCTACACGGAGGTGCTGATTCCGGTGTTGATCCTCTCCATTGCGGCCATAGGGCTCAACATTCTCACGGGCTATTGCGGGCAGCTCTCGCTCGGCTCCGGCGGCTTCATGGCCGTGGGCGCCTATGCCGCCTACAACCTGTCGCTGCGGCTGCCGGAGACCAACATTGTCCTTGTCTTCCTGTTTGGCGGCGTGATGGCCATGCTCGTCGGCCTTGTGTTCGGCCTGCCTTCGCTGCGGATCAAGGGCTTCTATCTCGCAGTCGCCACGTTGGCGGCGCAATTCTTTCTGGAATGGGCTTTCGCGCGGGTGAAATGGTTCACCAATTACGCGCCCTCCGGCTCAGTCGCGGTCGGACGGATCGAGCTGTTCGGCATCCCCATCGACACCCCCGGCAGAATCTACATCTTTGTGCTCGCGGCAACGGTCGTGCTGGCGATTGCTGCCAAGAACCTGGTGCGCGGACGCATCGGCCGCA
>DASXIG010000199.1:0-3134 GCA_036498105.1 Xanthobacteraceae bacterium
GCCTATACCGGGTCAATAGAAATGAGGGGATTCGTGAGGGGCGCGACGGCTGCGACAAGTTCATCTTGCAGCCGATGCAGGTCCTCAGTCGGTTCAACTACAATTCCCGCGAGTCCGATCGGCGGAGACGGGATGTAGTAATACTTGAACGCCTTCAGCGTCCATGCCGTGGGCTTCTCTTTGGTCAGAACTGCGTTCGCTGCCGCAAATACTTTGTGGAGATCGTCCGTGCGGACGAACTGCTGCAACATGGTGACGTGCGGATGGTGCGTCTCATCCAGTGCAAAGCCCTTGGGAAAAGACTCGAGCAGACGAGCGTTGGCGGCCTTCGCGTGCTGCATCATCGTCGCGTCGGGTTCGAGCGCGATGTCGACCGCTGTTACCGAATTCTGCTGTGCGGCGGCACCCCGGGCGAACGCGAGTGCTAACGCCAGCCCGAGGCCAATGGCCGTGAAGACTGGCGCGCGGTGTCGCGGATGAACCCAAAATGCGGGCTTGCTTGCCACGACGGAAGCAACACCCGCCGTCAGCCTCAGATGTAGCCTTTGACCAATCTTCATGACCATGTCCTCATCGGCTTGCGTTGGAACTGCCTTTTCCACGGGCACGCCCCAAGGCCGTGAACAAGCGTCAGAAGTTTATTCCGCAGACCGGCCAAAACCACTGCCCCAAGGTCCAGTATGACGCGTCATTGATGTCTGTTTAGGGTCTTGGTTGTGTAAAAACCGCTACGGCGGGAGGCCTGAGGCGGTCGGAACGCCGTCATTGACCTTTTCCACTTGGAACCGGTCGACGGGATGGGCTGGTCCTCAAGGCGGTAGGCTCATCGCTGCGATAAGCGGTCGGATTCCTATGATGTTCATGATCCGCGTGAAGTTGTAAGCGAGCACGTGCAGGGCCATCTCGGTGGCCACCTTTGGCAGGCGCTTCATCAAAAAGTGCGTCGCGCCCATGCGCATCTTGAGCGTGGCGAAGGGATGCTCGGCGGTTTCACGGCGCTGGCGCATCGCTCCGGGGTTCTCGTCCAGACGACGTTGTACCGCCTCGACCACGTGCTCGTATTCCCATCGCGTAATGCGCCGCTCCAGCCCCGTCGTACATTGAGGTTTGATCGGGCAGCCATAGCATGCCGAAGTCCAATAGCGGTGCAGCACCATGCCGTTTTCCACGCACGAGAAGCGAGGGGTCAGCTTCTCGCCTGCAGGACAGCGATACGCATCCTCGGTCGGGAGATAGACAAAGTCCTGCTTGACGAAGCGACCCTTCGACCTTGCGCCCGATGTCATTGGCTTGGGCAATGTCACCGCAATGTCGGCTTGCTCGCACGTCAGTATCTCGGTGCCGCTGAAGTAGCCGCGATCGGCAACGGCGTCGAGATGGTCAGCGCCAAGAACCTCCTTCGCCTGCAGCGCCATTTTAGCGAGCTGCGCTCGATCCGAACCGGTGTTCGTCACCTCGTGCGTAACGATCAGATGATGCTGCGTGTCTACCGCGACCTGCACGTTATAGCCGACAACCCCCGAGCCGCGCCCGCTTGTCGCCATCGAACGCGAATCCGGATCGGTCAAGGAAATCTGCTGATCGGGAGAGCCAAGCATCTCCTTCTCGAGTGCCTTCAACCGCCGAGCCTCGCTTGCGAGCTTCTCAAGCTTCTCCTTGAGATGCGCGGTCTTGGCAGCAAGCGCTTCCGACGGCTCCTGCCGGTCGGCGGTATCGAGCTGGCTCAGATAACGCGCCACGCTCTCCTCAATCTGAGCAAGGCGCCGCTCCATCTTCGCGTGCGTGAAGTTCTTGTCGCGATTGTTCACCGCCTTGAACTTGCTGCCATCGATCGCCACGCTCGCTTGCGTCAGCAAGCCCAGATCACGGCAAAGGGCTACGAGCTGCGCGCACACCTTGCCTATCGCCGGCCCGTTGTCCTTGCGGAAATCAGATATCGTCTTGTGATCCGGCGCCAGGCGACCGGTCAGCCACATCACCTCGACGTTGCGCCCAGCCTCCCGCTCAAGCCGCCGGCTCGACTGAACCCGATTGAGGTAGCCGTAGATGTAGAGCTTCAGCAGCACTGACGGATGATACGCCGGCCGCCCGGTTGCCTCAGGATCAACCCCGCCAAACTTAAGATCAGCAAGATCAAGCTCATCGACAAAAACGTCGATCACACGAACCGGATTGTCCTGGCTAATCCAATCCTCAAGGCATTCGGGGAACAGCGTGCTTTGCCCTCGATCTTGGCCCTCAACGAAGCGCCCCATCCGATCCCTCCGCAAAAATTGCGCAGGAATCATAACCCGCGAATCAATCAGGCCACAGCGTTTTCACACAGCCAGGGTCAGGTGCGGCGGTGCCGGCCGCGTCTACCGAGCGTCTGCTTCGCCCTCCATTGCGGGCGTTCTGCTGCATTGCCGCGAACCGCCGCAGTGGGCCATCAGCGGACATCCGGGACGATGTGAATGAGAAAGAAAGACCGCCTTGCGGCGGTCTCTCAAAGGCCCCGTCCGAGACGTTCGCTACGCTGCCTTGGATTTCTGAATGGCCTTTGCGGCGTTGCGGATCACGTCCAGCACAGCCTGTGGCTGGGAGAGCATCGGGACGTGACTGGAGCGTACCTCGACAGTTGTGGCGCCCATGCGCTTTGCAACGAAGCGCTCTAGCTCGGGTTGGACGGTGCGATCTTCAGTGGCCACGATGTACCAACTCGGCTTCGAACGCCATGCTGCGCCGCCGACCTTTTGGTCGAACAGGTCGGCCACAGGCGCGGCTTGGGTCGCCCACACGACGTTCTGCTCCGCCTCGGGCAGATCACCCGCGAAAGACTTGACACCATCATGCTTCAGCCAGACACGTCCATCGGCGACTTCGATGCGGGAAAACACCTCCGAATCGGGAAACTTCTTCAATAGGCTTTGCGAGGTTTCGGTCTCGTCGGGTGCGAGGGCGGCGATGTAGACTAGGGCGGCGACTCGGCTGTCCGTCCCGGCATGGGTAATCAGGGTGCCGCCGTAAGAGTGGCCGACAAGGACAACGGGCCCGCTGACCCGCCCGAAGCAGCGAATGACGCACTCCACGTCTCCTTTCAGGGAATCTAGGCCGTGTTGGGAACAGATCACTTCGTGTCCATCGGCCTGCAGTGC
>DASXIG010000200.1:0-2764 GCA_036498105.1 Xanthobacteraceae bacterium
TCAGACCAGCGGTGAGCGCCGGCAGTGCCATTTTGCCGAGATCTCCGGCAAAATTGTAGGTGCCAAGCGCACCCCGCGAGCGCGGCCCCTGGTAAGCGGCGGCAACGAGGCTCGACGCGATCGGATGTTGGACGCTCGATCCGAGGCCCCCGAGAATCAGCGCGACGACCAGTATGGCGAAGGTCGAGCTTGCACCAAGACCCAGATAGGCGGCTCCAGCGACCGCCGTGCCGGCCGCGAGCATCCTCGGCCCGCCGATCCGCTGGGCCAGCTTGGCTGCTGGGACCTGCAAACCCGCCATCGCGCCGGCATAAAGCGCGCGCAGCGCGCCTATAGCGGCGTAGCTCAACGCAAACTCCGTCTGCAGGATCGGGAGCAGCAGATAGAGCGTGTCGGTCAAACCATCATGGAGCGCATGGGCGCCGCAAGCGACCCAGAGCGCGCGCCTTCGGCCGCGATTGAAAGGACGGCCGGTGGCGGTCGAGAGAGCGGTGATTGTCATGACGCGGTTTTCCCACCATGACGGTTTGATGACAAACGACTTGTCCTGACCGGTAGATGTGAGGAAAACTCATGGCCTTGGCTCGTCCTCGTCTGCCACCGCTCAATGCGATAAAGGCCTTCGAAGCGGCCGCGCGGCTGGGAAGCTTCACACGCGCAGCCGAAGAGCTCAGCGTTACCCACGGCGCAGTGAGCCGGCAGATTCGCCTGCTGGAGGAATGGCTCGGCACCAGCCTCTTCCTGCGCACCAGCCGTAACGCCGTGGCAACGCGGGCCGGGACGGATCTCTTGGCCGACGCCGGGCCCGCGCTCGACCGGCTCGCGAGTGCCTCTCTGCGTGTCCAGAACGGTGGCAAGGCCCGCGAAGTGCTCCACATATCGGCGCTTCCGACCTTCGCGATGCGCTGGCTGATCCCACGCCTGCCGGAATTTCAGCGGGAGCATCCCGCGCTGGAAACGCGGATTGTCACCGCGAGCACGCCAGCCGAGCAGTTCGGCATGGACGTCGATGTTGTCGTCTCGGGACCGACGCGTCAGGCCGGTTGGGTTGGCAGCCGGTTTCTCGGCGAAGCGTACTTGCCGCTATTGAGCCCCCGCCTGATGAAAGAGCGCCCGTTACGAACACCGGCGGATCTCGCGCAGCACACGCTGCTCCATGCGGCAACGCGACGTCAAATGTGGCTGCGCTGGCTGACAGCTGCCGGTGTCCCCCATCTCAAGCCGGAACGTGATCAGGTCTTCGAGCATTTCTACTTCGCGATCCAGGCGGCGATCGAGGGGCTCGGTGTGGCAATGGGCCCGTTGGCGCTCGTCAGCGATGAGCTGCGCGAGGGACGGCTGTTGGCGCCGATCAAAGAACCGGCGATCAGGACGCGCGGCTATTTTGTTTATGCACCGGAGACGAATAGCGAGAGTCCCGCGATAACCGCTTTGCGTCAGTGGCTGGACAGCGCCGGCTGCTTGGCAGAAGCCCAATTCCCCGCCTATCTCTCCTCAACTCGGTTTTAGGCAGTCAGGGCGATGCGGATCGTAACCAGCCGTTTCGAGCTGATCATTTTCGACTGCGATGGGGTGTTGGTCGACAGCGAGCCGATCATAAACCGGGCCCATGCCCAGGTGCTGACCGACTGCGGCTATCCAATCACGGAAGAGGATCTCGTCCAACGCTTCTGCGGCATGAGCGATCCGGAAATGCTCGACATCATCGAGCGCGAGTGGGGACGCGCGTTGCCCATCTCTTATGCCGACAGTGTGGGGTTGACGATCGAGACCGGGTTTCGTCAATCACTCGCACCGATCGACGGTGTTGCCGAAGCGCTCGATTTGCTGACATCGCCCATTTGCGTTGCGTCGAGCAGCACCCTGGAGCAGATCCGCCTGAAATTGGAATTGACCGACCTCCAATCACGCTTTGATGGAAACCTGTTCAGCGCGACAATGGTCGCTCGCGGCAAACCGGCTCCCGACCTTTTCCTTTACGCAGCGCAACAATTGGCGACGGCGCCGGATCGTTGTCTTGTCATCGAGGATAGCCCCGCAGGTATCGAAGCCGCCCGCGGCGCTGAGATGACAGCGATCGGCTTCTGCGGCGGTAGCCATTGCGGGCCGGAGCACGGGGCTCGCCTGCGAGGACATGGAGCTGCGCTAGTGATTGACGACATGCACGAACTGGTGACCGCGATCGGGAACCTCACCTGCAGTCCAGCCGCTGCGATTGGGCGAGCAGCATCACGCCGCCGTCCGAAATGGTCCGGCCGCCATCGAAGGCAGCCGTGACCTTATTGCGCCGAACCGGGCAACCCAAAGGGCATTGCAGGCCGCCGCCAACGTAGCTTGCGTTGCCACGCTCGCGGGGCCGATCGCACCGCGTTAAGCAACGACGGGTGTGGGTCGCGACCTACACCATTATACCTCGCCGGATTATACCCCGCCGGTCACCACCACAGTCGACGCCAACAATCGTCGCCATGATCGTCGGCTTGGTCAGCTCTCGATCTTTAATAAAAGTTCGACCGTTCCTCGGGCAGCCTCCGCCATCGCGAACAATAACCGGACAAGGCGGGCCGAGAGGATGAACGAAGAGCGGCGGCTGGTCTGGCGGGTGTTGCGGCATTGGACCGAGATATCGGATGGCGGGCGCTTCCCACGTCGCGACGAAATCTATCCCTGGCTGCAGGGTGAGGACGGGGCGAATTGCCTGCTGATCGCGGTTGGATGGTCGATCGAGCTTTCGCATTTCGTCGTGGTCGGAGTGAACCTGGCG
>DASXIG010000201.1:0-11398 GCA_036498105.1 Xanthobacteraceae bacterium
GCTCAGCATCGGCGCCATGTGCCCGCTTTCCGCGGTCGAGCGATCGCCCGATGTGGCGCGCGCGGTGCCGGTCATAACGCGTACCATGCGCCGGCTTTCCAATGTGCGGGTGCGCAACGTCGCAACCATCGGCGGCAATCTCGCCCACGGCGACCCCCACATGGACTTGCCGCCGGTGCTTATTGCGCTGGGCGCGCAGGTCTCGGTCACCGGGCCCGAACGCAAGCGCAGTATCGCGGTCGAGGACCTGTTTGCGGGATATTACGAAACCGTCCTGGATAAAAACGAGCTGATCTCCGAGCTGCGCATTCCCGCTCAGGGCGGCGCGCGCGCGGCTTACTGCAAGGTCACGACCGGATCGGCCGAGGACTGGCCGGCGGTGGGGGTTGCGGTCTGCATCGAGCAGGATGGCTCCGCGCTGAAATCCGCACGCGTGGTGGTGAGCGCCGCAACGGAGAAAGCGACGCGCCTCAAAGCCGCGGAGCAGGCGCTCGCGGGTGCGACAGCCGACGAAAAGAGTTTCGAGCGCGCGGGCGATGCGGCCGCGGCTGAGGTCGAATGCATCTCCGACATCCGCGGCTCTGCCCCCTACAAGCGCGAGCTGGTGCGGGTGTTTGTCGCGCGCGCGCTGCGCCAGGCGCTCGATGGCCACGACACGGTGCATTGATGGACGCCTCAACGCCGGTGCAGCAGGTCGGCCAAATCGGCGGTCAAGTCGGGCGATCGCTGCCGCGCATCGAAGCGCGCGAGAAGGTGACGGGGCGCGCCGAATACACGCACACCATGCGGCTGCCCGGCATGCTGCACGCGAAGATTTTCCGCAGCACGGTCGCCCATGGGCGCATCAGATCGATCGACACCAGCGCGGCACGCAAAATGCCCGGCGTGCTTCGCGTGGTCACGTCGGACGACGTGCGCAAGGTCATTCCCGAACCCTATTACGGCCCCGCTTTCCACGACCAGCCGATTCTCGCCATCGACAAGGTGCATTATGTCGGCGAGCCCGTGGCCGTCGTGCTCGCACGCGATCCGCACGTTGCCGACGAGGCGGCGCAGCTCATCGCCGCGGAATACGAGGAGCTGCCGCCGGTGTTCGATGAGGTCGAGGCGGCGGACAACAAGATCCTGGTGCACGAGGAGCTGCGTCCCGCCGGAACCTTTGCCGATCTCAAGCATCTCAAGGGCCGCCGCGGCACCAATATCGCGCTCGACTTCAAGCTCCGGCGTGGCGACGTCGATGCAGCCTTCGCGCAGGCCGCGCATGTGTTCGAGCATACCTTCCGGACCCAGAAGGTGTTGCATGCAACGCTCGAGCCGATCGTCTCGATCGCGGATTGGAAAGAAAGCGAGCTGACCATCTACACCGCGTCGCAGGGGCCGTCGTTCGTGCGCACCGAGATCGCGCGTCTGCTCGGCTGGCCGGAGAACCGCGTGCGCATCAAGGTGCCGTATCTGGGCGGCGGGTTCGGAGGCAAGCTCTACATCAAGCTCGAAGCGCTCGCGGCCGCACTCTCGATGATCGCGCGGCGGCCGGTGAAGGTCGCGCTGACCATGGAGGAACAGTTCTATACCATCACCAGGCATCCCAGCACGTTCCGCATCAAGACCGGGCTCGACGAGACAGGCCGCATCACCGCGCGCAGGTGCGACGTCTATTGGAACGGCGGGGCCTATGCCGATATCGGCCCGCGCGTGACGCAGAAGTCGGGCTTCACCGCGTCGGGCCCCTACGACATCGACAACGTCTCCATCGACTCCTATGCGCTCTATACCAACCTGCCGCCGGCAGGTGCGCTGCGCGGGTTCGGCGTGCCGCAGCTGGTATGGGCGTACGAGAGCCACGCCGACATGATCGCGCGCGCACTCGACCTCGACCCGCTCGAGTTCCGGCGCAGGAACATCCTGCGCGAAGGGCGCCCGCATGCGACCGGGACGATCACGCGCGACGTCAAGCTCGAGGCGGCGCTGGAGCGCGTGGCTGAACGGCTCGATTGGAAGCGGCCGCTCGAGCGCGGGAGCGGATCGTTGCGCCGCGGCCGCGGCGTGGCCATGGCGATCAAGGCGGTGATCTCCCCGACCACGTCGGTCGCCAATGTCAATGTCGGGGCCGACGGCAGCACCATCCTCTATTGCGGCACGGTCGATATGGGGCAGGGCTCCGATACGGCCATGGTCCAGATCGTCGGCGAAGTGCTCAACATCCCGGCCGAGAGCGTCAGAGTGGTCCCGCGCGACACCGACGTGACGCCCTACGACATGGGCACGCTCGGCTCGCGCTCGCTGTTCCACATGGGGCACGCGGTCCGGCTCGCTGCGGAGGAGGCGCGCGACAAGATCAAGGCGCTGGCGCGCGATGTGGGAGAGCCCGAAGGGAGCAACATCCCGATCAGCGAGCTGTTCAAGAAGAAATACGGCATGCAGGCCGGCAATATCATCGGCACCGGCGTCTACAAGCCGGACTATGTGCCGCCCGACCCCGCCACCGGGCTGACGCCCAACGCCACGCCGTTCTGGATGTGCGCCGCGGCCGGAGCGGAAGTCGAGGTCGATACCGGCACCGGCAAGGTGCGGATCATCCGGCTCATCAACGTCGTAGACTGCGGCCGGCCGGTGAACCCGCGCATCGTCGAGACGCAGATTTCCGGCGCGGCCCTGATGCAGCTCGGCTTCACAATGTTCGAGAAGATGCAGATCGACTCCGGGCAGGTCACCAACGCCTCGCTCGCCGACTACAAGATCCCGAGCGTGCTCGACGTTCCGCGCATGGAGAACGAAGCGGTCGCCGCGCACCAGTCGAACGGGCCGTTCGGCGCCAAAGGCGTCGGCGAGACCGCGACCTTCTGCGTATCGCCCGCGATCGCCAACGCCATCGATGATGCCTGCGGCGTGCGGCTCACCGAGCTGCCGCTCGGTCCGGAAGCCGTGCTGCGGGCGCTGCGCGCCAAGCAAAACAGGGAGCTTGAAGACGAGCGATGACGACCCGCACCATCAGCTTCACGCTCAACGGCGAGCCGGTCACGGCCGACATCAGGTCGTATCACAACGTCGTCGAAATCCTGCAGCGCGATTTCAATCTGACCGGCGCGCGCGAGAGCTGCGGCCAGGGCATGTGCGGCTGCTGCACGGTGCTGGTGAACGGCACCGCGGTGTCGGGATGTCTCTATCTCGCAGCTTTCCTCGACGGCACGGAAGTGCGGACGATCGAGAGCCTGGCCGACGGCGACAAGCTCAGTCCGGTGCAGGAAGCCTTCATCGAGGCCGGCGCCTTTCAGTGCGGCTATTGCACGCCCGGCTTCATCCTGATGGCCACGCAGTTGCTGGACGAGAACCCCGACCCTGATGAGGATGACATCAAGCATTACCTCTCGGGTAATCTGTGTCGCTGCGCCGCCTATCCGGAGATCATCAACGCGGTCAAGATCGCCGCGCGCATGCGCAGGGGCGCGTGAAAGCCGGCGCAGCATGCCGCCTGACCCCATGCACGTCGAGACCGACGTCCTGATCATAGGATCGGGGGGCGCCGGCATGTATGCGGCGATCGAAGCGACGCGCGCCGGGGCGAGCGTTTTCCTCGCCGATCGCAGCCTCATCGGGCGCGGCGGGGCAACGGTCATGGCGCAAATGACGGTGGCTGTTGCGCTTGCGTCGGAGACGCCCGATCACTGGCGCCATCACTTTGACGACACGCTCGCCGCGGGCCGCGGGCTGTGTGACGAGCGGCTCGCGCGACTTCTCTGCGAGGAAGGCCCCGAATGCATCCGGGAGATGGACGCTTGGGGCATCGGATGGGCGCGCAAGAATGGCCGGATCGCGCAGGCCTTTGCTCCCGGACATGACCGGCCGCGCTGCGTGTATGTGGACTTTCTCAACACCGGTCCCGCGGTGTCGAAGACCTTGCGCGGCGTGATCACCCGGACCGGTGCCATCCGCAGGGCGGGCGACCTCCTCATCGTGGATCTCATCCGCGTGGATGGCGAGATTGCCGGCGCGATTGCGCTCCATCTCGCGAGCGGCTGCGCGGTGACAATCGCCGCCAAGGCGACCATCCTCGCAACCGGCGGCCTCACCCGGCTGTACCGCCGTAACAGCGCCTCCGCCAATATGGGCGGCGACGGCTACGCGCTTGCCTTGCGCGCCGGCGCGCCTCTCGTCGATATGGAATTCGTGCAGTTTTTCCCGATCGGACACCTTGCTCCAAGGCTCATTGGCATGGACCCGATCATGTGGGATCCGTTCCGCTACAAGCTCGGAGGCCGGCTCCTCAATAGCGAGGGCGAGGAATTCACCGTCCGTTATGGCGTGAGCGAGGACGGCCGCTACGTCACCACGCGTGATGTCGCAACCTATGCCATCCTCAAGGAGGTGGAAGCCGGCCGCGGCTCGCCCCATGGCGGCGCGTTCCTGAGCTTTCAGCACTGCTCCGAGACGAGCCTGCGCGAGGCCTTCGGGCCGGTGATCGACCGCCTCGCCAAGAACCAGATCGATCTCACCAGGATGCCGGTCGAGGTCGCGCCGATCGCGCATTATCACATGGGCGGCGTCATCGCTGACGAGGGCATGACGACCGATCTGCCCGGGTTGCTCGTTGCCGGGGAGGCGGTGGGCGGCGCGAACGGCGCCAACAGGCTTTCGGGCAACGCCATCACCGAGGCGCTGGTGTTCGGCCGGCGCGCCGGACGCAGCGCGGCGCAACGGGCGAAGACGGCGAGAGTGCATGCGTTCCAACCGCGGGCGGCGCGTTCCGCGCTCGCTCTCATCCACGCAGAGGCCGACCACGGCCCCGTCAACACGGCTGCCCTGATCGAGCGCCTGCAAACGGTCATGGCGAGCGACGCCGGCCCGTTCCGGACAAAGGTGAAGCTCGAGCGGGCGCTAAGCAGCATCGGGGACATGACCCGTGCGCTGGGCGAGCGGCCCAGTGGGGAACCCGGCGCCTTCGACATGCGCCGGCTGGAATGGTTCGATCTCCGCAACATGCTGCTTGTGGCGCATGCGGTCACGACCGCTGCGCTTGCACGCGAGGAAAGTCGCGGCGCCCATCAGCGCGAGGACTTTCCCGAGATGCTGCCGGCGTGGCAGATCAATCAGGTCGTGCGATGGGGCGAGCGCGGGGTAACGCTCGCGCAAGCGCCCGCCGCCATGCACGCGGCGGCCCAGTGACGGACGCCGCAAAGCTTACGATCCGGCGCGGCAGCGCAGCCGAGTCGGGCCGTTGGGAGAGCTATGAGGTTCCGTTCGAGCCGGGCCAGTCCGTGCTCGACGGGTTGCGCTGGATCCGCGCTCACGTGGACCCCACTCTCGCCATCCGGTTTTCCTGCATCAACGCGAATGCCTGCAAGGAATGCATGGTGGAGCTTGACGGCCAAACCGTCTATGCCTGCACGGCGCGCCTGGAGCCGCGCGAAATGCTGCTGCATCCGCTCTCCAACAAGCGGCTCGTGCGCGATCTTGTCACCGAGATCGCGCCGCCCGCAGAACGGTTGTTGAAATGACCTTGCAAACCCGCCCCCACGACATGTCCATCGAGCGCCAGCCGACCGCGTTCGGCGACCTGCGCGGGTGGATCGCCGCGCTGGAGGGGCAGAACGAGCTCGCCGGGATCGACGCCGAGGTGGATTGGAACATCGAGCTCGGCACCATCATGCGGTTGGCGCAGGGCCCTGGCACCGGCAAGGCTCTGCTGTTCAACAACATCAAGGACTACAACAAGCCGACAAGCCGCTGTCGGCGGATCTTCGGCTCGGGGCTCAACAGCTATCGCCGTGTCGCCATGATGCTGGGACTGCCGCCGGACACCCATCCGCGCGAGCTGGTCAAGATCGCGCGCACCATGCTTACCGGCACCATTCCCCCCAAGACCGTGGCGACCGGCCCGGTGAAGGAGAACATCCTGAGGGGTCCCGACGTCGATCTATACGAATTTCCCTCCCCGCACTGGAACCGGCTGGACGGCGGACGTTATCTCCTCACCTACGGCGGCTGTGTCACCAAGGATCCTGAGACCGGCATCATGAATGTCGGGATCTATCGCGGCATGGTCGCCAGCCATGATCGCATTCCGATCCTGGTGTGGCGCGCCCAGCATATCGGACACCATTTCACCGCCTGGCAGAACGGCGGCAGTCCGGAGATGCCGATCGCGGTGGCAATCGGCTGGGAGCCGTCGCTCGGCTTCTGCGCCGGAGCGCCGGTGGCAAAGGGCGTGTGCGAATACGACGTGATGGGCGCGATCCGCGGCGCCCCGGTGGAGCTCGTGAAATGTGAGACCGTGGACCTCCACGTGCCGGCAACGGCCGAGATCGTTATCGAAGGCTATCTCGGCCTCGATCCCGCAACCTACATCATGGAGGGCCCCTACGCCGAGTTCACCGGCTATCTCGCCGGCGACCGCTCGCCCAAGCCAGCGATGCGCGTGACCTGCATCACCCATCGCAACGACCCGATCCTGCGCGGCACCATCGAGGGCGCGATGCCCGGGAGCTATTCGGAAAACTCCATCTGCTCCTCCATCATGCGCGCGGCGACCGCCTGGAACGTGCTCGATCGCGCGGGGGTGCCGGGCGTCACCGACGTGTGGTGCCCGCCAGTGCATGCCGGCATCAATCTGCTTATTCAGATGAAGCAGAGCTATCGCAACCAGGCCAAGCAGGCCGCGAATGCCATCTGGGGCTCTTCCGCCGCGCACGTGCGCTATAAGCACATCACCGTCGTGGACGACGACATCGACATCCACGACTACGCCGCGGTCGATTGGGCCGTCGCCTATCGTGTCAATGCCGGTGAGGACGACGTGGTGATCATGCCGTCGACCTTCGGCGCCGGCCTCGACCCGTCCACGCGGCGGCGCGACCGCAACGCTAACCTGTTCGGCACCGGCAAATGGAACCGGGTGCTGATCGACGCGACCATGAACCTCGACTACGACCCCGACCCCGATCTCGGCGGCGCGCGTTTCCCGCCCACGGTCTGGCCGGCGAAGGACGACATCGAGAAGGCCTATGCGCGTTGGCCGGAGCTGGGGCTGGGCAGGCCGAAGGCAGGCTGACGGGAGCGTTCGGCCCGAGATCTAAGCATTCATTCGCCTCCTCGCGATCGAATCATCGCGATGGGGGGACTTGTCCTTGTTACACAAGCATGGCATTCTGTGCAACAACATGCGACGGTTGATTGCCAAGACTGCTGGTCCGCGCCGGGGTCGCGCGCAAGCCAACCCGCGGCGCGCTGCTGTGCTCGAATCGGTGAAAAGAGCGGGTCTCCTGGAGGGCGACAGGGCTCGTATTGCCGGACGTATTCGCAAGCAACTGGTCAGAGCCGCCAAGAGGCGCTCGGGCATCAAGTCCGACACGGAGCTGTTGGAATACGCGCTCGCGCGCGTCGCGTTGGAAGACGACTTTGGGCAAAAACTGATCGCACTTGAAGGGTCCGTCCCGCCGGACATCGACCTTGAATTTTGAGCTCGAGCATGCGCTGCGCCGACTCAAGCCACAGCGAAGTGTCGCGGGACTGAAGCGCAGGCCCAACGAGGCGCTTCGATTCGTGCCCGCGGAACCCTCACCAGGCCCGGAGCTTCTACTTGATACTTGCGTCTACATAGATGTCTTGCAACATCGCGCATCAGAGGCCGTGAAAGGCGTGCTCGCGAGACGCCTGTGCAACCATTCCGGTATTGCCCTCGCAGAGCTGACGCATCTGTTCGGCCGTCTCAATCCCCGGGATAGCCGAACCACGAACGTGCTCAGCAAAATCGAGAGCATCATTCTAGCCATCCCCGTACACCGGTTACGGGCCCCATCGGCCGGCGTACTAGGGGAAGCGGGGATTCTGGCCGGTATGACTGCCAGATTCTTGGAGATTGCGACAACTCGCGTGCAGGCGCTCTTGAACGACGCAATTCTCTATCTACAGGCCATCGAGGACGGCCACACCGTGCTCACCCGGAATATCCGCGAATTCGACTGCTTTGATCAACTCTTCCCATCTGATCGCGTGCTGTTTTACGAGCGAGACCAGTAAGCGGGCCACGATAGGGCGGTTGGCCGGCGGACCGAAATCCACATAAAATCCGCCCTCGCCTAGTGTGGTAGTTCAGAAGTCCGCATCATTCTTGCCGCGAGTCCGATTGCGGACTTCTGAACCAAAGCCACACTAGAATCATAGGTTTGCTAGTGTCATTCGATTCCGAAAATCGTAAATGAGCTTGCCGCACGACGAAACGAATTTCGGAATCGGGACACTAGTGCTGGAGACCAATGCCATGCCCGAAACAAACGTGACGATCCCGTCCGCCGGACTGCGCCTGGCCGGCACGCTGCGCGTCCCGGACGGTCTCGCGAGCGGCGAACGGCGCGCCGCGTTCCTGGTGCTGCACGGCTTCGGCAGCAACCGAAGCTCCTCGAACGTGCTCCAGCCGAGCACGGTTTTGGGCGATCTCGGCTACGTCACGCTCGGCTTTGACATGCGCGGCTGCGGGGAGAGCGAAGGCGCGCACGGACACGTGATCTGCCTCGAGCAGGTCGACGACACGCGCAACGCCCTGAGCTTCCTCGCCCGGCAGCCCAGCGTCGATCCGGAACGCATCGGCGTCATCGGCTCGAGCTTCGGCGGGGCGGTCGCGGTCTATGCCGCCGGCGTGGATGCGCGTCTTGCCGCCGTGATCTCCAACGGCGGCTGGGGCGATGGGGAACGCAAGTTTCGCGGCCAGCACAAGAGCCCGCAGGAGTGGGCGCGCTTCACCAGGATGCTGCAAGACGGCCGCGAGCACCGGGAGCGTACGGGCAAGTCGCTGATGGTGCCGCGCTACGACATCGTGCCGATCCCGCCACACCTGCGCGGCAACCTCGCCGGCAACTCGATTGAATCGTTTCCGGCGGAAACCGCGCAGAGCATGTTCGATTTCCGTGCCGACGACGTGGTGGGACGCATTTCTCCCCGGCCTCTTCTGCTGCTGCATGCCGCCAACGATTCGGTGACGCCGACCGAGCAATCCATCGAGCTGTTCAAGCGCGCCGGGCAGCCGGCCGAGCTGCATCTGATCAGCGACGCCGATCATTTCATGCTGGGCGAGTCCAACGCGCGCGTGTGGGACCTGCTGCGGGGCTGGCTCGCGTACTATTTGCCCGCAGCCGCGCCGGCCGCGAAGCGCGCAGCCGGCATGCGCCATTGATGCGCGCTCGTTGAGTTGCGATGAGCTCCAAAACCGCGGGGCGGCCTGCCGCGCAGCAGGACAAGCAGCAGGAGATCGCGTTCTTCGACGGCCACGCGGGTGCGGACGAGTATGACGTGTTCACGCCGGAGGCGAACGCGCGTCTCGTGGACGCCTTCGTGCGGTTGAGCGGCCTTGCGCCTGGCGCGCGCGTCATCGATCTCGGCTGCGGTTCTGGTGCGTTTACCAATCTGCTTCGGCGCGCGGGCTACGCGGCGGCCGGGCTCGACATCAGCGGCAAGCTCGTCGCGCTCGGGCAAAAGAAGCATCCCGGGATAGCGTTCCTGCAAGGCGATATCGAGCGCCTGCCGTTCGGCAATGGGAGCTTTGATGGCGCGCTGTTGAGCGGCGTGGTGCATCATTTTCCCGATCCCGCCCACTGCGCCGCCGAGGTGTTCCGGATCCTGCGCCCGGATGGCCGTTTCGTTGCGTTCGATCCCAACCGCATGAACCCGTTCATGTGGCTCTACCGCGACCCGGGCTCGCCGTTCTACAGCTCGGTCGGGGTGACCGCGAACGAGCGCCCGGTGGTCGCGCGCGAGGTCGCCGCCGTGTTCGAACGCGCTGGCTTTGCGGTCTCGTCGCATTATCTCGCCGGGCTCGCCTACCGCTATGTGGCGTCCAAGCGCACGCGTCTTCTGCTGCCGATCTATAATCGCGTGGACGCGATGGTGTTCGGCCTTCCCGTGATGGAGCGCTTTCGCCCCTTCGTGCTCACCGCGGGCGTGAAGCGTACCGCCTCATGACTCCCGAGCTCGACATCGTCATTCCGGTCTACAATGAAGGCCGCAATATCCAGACGACGCTGGCCGCGCTCGCCTCCTCGGTTAGCACGCCCGCGCGCGTCTTGATCTGCTACGATTTTCCGGACGACGATACGTTGCCCGCCATTCGCGACAATCCGCCTGCCGGGCTCGATGTCACGCTCGTGCGCAATCGCGGCCGGGGCGCCCATAGCGCCGTGATGACGGGGTTTGCCGCAAGCACTGCGCCCTTTGTTCTGATGTATCCCGCCGATGACGAGTGCAACGCCGCCATGGTGGACCGCATGGTCGCGCTGGCGCGCGGCGGCAGCGACATCGTGTGCGCCAGCCGGTTTGCGCCGGGTGGCGCGATGGTCGGGTGCCCCTTGCTGAAGGCGGCACTGGTGCGTGCCGCGAATTTCACGCTGCATCGTCTTGCGCGGCTGCCGACCACGGACGCCAGCAACGGCTTTCGCATGTTCTCGCGCCGGGTGATCGAGCGCATTCCCGTCGAATCGGATCAGGGCTTCTGCTACAGCATCGAGCTCCTGGCGAAGGCGCATCGGCTGGGCTGGCCGATTGCCGAGGTGCCGGTGCGCTGGTTCGAGCGCCGGCACGGCCAGAGCCGCTTCCGCGTGGTCAAATGGCTGCCGGGCTATCTGCGCTGGTACGCCTATGCTTTCGCCACCACCTGGCTGCGAAAGCGGCCGGCGAGCGTGGCATTCAAAGGCGCGCGCACTTGAGCCGCCGGCCAGCGGCACCGAGGTGGCCGCGCATCCGCGCCCGCCGTCTCACCACCGTGTCGCCGTGGATGAAGATCATGGCGCGCGAGATCGAGTTCTCCCGCGGCGCGCCGGTCGAGATTTATCACGCCGTCGATCAGGCCGATTACATCGCCATCATTGCGCTGACCCGCGGCGGCAAGATTCCGATTGTGCGGCAGTTCCGGCCAGCGCTCGAAGCCTTCTCGTGGGAGCTGCCGGCCGGCCTCGTCGATCCCGGAGAGAAGCCGATCGACTGCGCTCGCCGCGAGCTGATGGAAGAGACGGGGCTCGTGGCGCAAGCGATTTACCCCTTGGGCGAGACTTGGCCCTGCACCGGCCGGCTGGGCAACTGGATCCATTCATTTTTTGTGGAGGCGGGTGACCGGATCGCGGGCTTCGAGCCGGAGCCCGGGATGAGCGTGAAGCTCGTCTCCCCGGCCGAGATGGTGCGGCTTATCAGGACGTGGACTTTCAGCTCGCAATTGCATATCGGCACGCTGCTCCTTGCCGAGCTGCACGGGTTTCTCGAGTTGCCGCGCGCCCAGAAGAGACGGAAAGCGCGGGTGAAATAATACGTATTCGTTCCCGTGCGGTGGGGAATCAGATCAGTTCAAGGCGCAGCCTGCGGCCGACAATCTTGGCTGCGCGCTGCAACGTGGCGATTGTCACGTTTCCATCCTTCGGATCCA
>DASXIG010000202.1:0-5481 GCA_036498105.1 Xanthobacteraceae bacterium
CTGAAAGCGGCCTGATTCTCGCACACTCGTAGGGTGCGCAAAGGCGCGCTCTTGGCGCGCCGTGCGCACGCGGTCGCCCGCGCGTGTCGCTCGGTGCGCGTGGGCATGCGACAAGTTTGCGCAGTCTGCGCCGACGCGAAGCGCCGGCTCCTTTGCCCACCCTACAGCGCGAACAGAGCAGCATCGCGATCGGAGCAACAAGCATCCAATGAGAGCAATCGAAGCCAAGTCTTTCCCCGGAAGCAGAATAGATTTCATCAGCGGAGCTTGGCCACGGGAAAGTAACTATCCGATAGATCGCGGTCTCGTCTCGGGGGCCCGGCGCACAAACATCGACAACTCTGCGACATGATGAGGGCCGGGGCGATGGCTGAGATATCGCGCAGAACGCTCATGAAAGTGACGGGAGCGCTCGGCACATCGATAGTACCTGCCGCTCTCGTGCCCGATGCCGCGTCCGCACAACAAGATCACGCCCACGCCGCCGCTCCGGCTCAATCTTCGCCGGATTCCTCGCCAGCCAAATTCACGACTTATCTGTTCTTCAACGCCGAGGAGGCAGCCTTCATGGAGGCCGCTGTTGCGCGCCTGATCCCGAAGGACGAGCAATGGGGCGGCGCGCTCGAGGCGGGCGTTCCAAATTACATCGACAAGCAATTGGCTGGCGCGTGGGGCGCAGGCGAGCGCCTCTACCGCAGCGGGCCATGGCAACCCGGCACGCCCAGCCAAGGCTATCAGCTGCCATTCACGCCGGCGGAGCTGTTTCGGACTGCGCTGCGCGCAATCGATCAGGAGCTTGCACAGACCCCATTCGCAAGCAGGAATCCCGACGAGCAGGACAGCTATCTTAAAACGCTCGAGGCCGGCGGAAAGGACCTCGGCGGCGTACCCTCCGACGTGTTCTTCGCCCATCTCTGGCAGTGCACGGTTGAGGGGTTCTTCAGCGATCCCGTTTATGGCGGCAACCGCGACATGGTGTCGTGGCGGATGATCGGTTTCCCCGGCGCCTACGCATCCTATTACGACCTCGTCGATAAGCACGGCATCAAGCTCGATCGGCCGCCGATGAGTCTTGCCCAGGACGCGCACGGGCACATCCACATGGATCCGGGCATCCCGGCACGCTCGCCTTGAAGAGATAACAGCATGGCAGAACGTCTCAAGGCCGTTGACATGGTTACGATCGGCGTCGGCCTGACCGGCTCCCTGGCGGCGTTGGAGCTCGTGCAGGCGGGACTGAAGGTGGTCGGGCTCGAGCGCGGCGCTCCACGCTTCACGGTGCCGGATTTCCAATCACCGGCGATCCATGACGAGCTGCGGTTTTCGATCCGCAAAGCGATGATGCAGGACAACACCAAGGTCCCAGTGTCGTTTCGCAACAACTCGAGTGAGACAGCGTTGCCGATCCGCCGCTGGGAAAGCTTCCTGCCGGGACAGGGCCTGGGCGGCTCGTTCGTGCACTGGAACGGTCAAAGCTTCCGCGCACAGGTGGCGGACTTCATCTATCGCACCCACCTGCTGCAGCGCTACGGCCAGAAATTTGTCGAGTCCTGCGGGGCGGATCTGACGTTCCAGGATTGGGGGCTCACCTATGACCAGATTGAGCCCTATTACGACCGCTTCGAGTATCTCATCGGCGTGAGCGGGAAGGCCGGCAACATCAACGGCCAGATTCAGCCCGGCGGCAATCCGTTCGAGGCGCCGCGGTCGCGCGAATATCCCAACCCGCCGATGAAGGAGACCTATTTCGGCGCCATCTTCCGCAAGGGCGCGGAACAGCTCGGCTACCATCCCTATCCGCAGCCGTCATCAAATCTGAGCCGGCCCTACACCAATCCCCTCGGCCTGAAGCTCCAGCAATGCGTCTTCTGCGGCTTTTGCGAGCGCTATGCCTGCGAGCACTACGCCAAGGGCAGTCCGCAAACGACCATCCTGCCGGTCTTGCTGAAGAACCCGAACTACGAGCTCCGGACGAACTGCGAGGTGCTGCGCATCAATCTCGACAGCACCGGGAAAAAAGCGACCGGCGTCATCTATGTCGACGGCGCCGGCCGGGAATTCGAACAGCCCGCCGAGATGGTGTTCATCACGGCCTTCCCCTTGAACAACGTTCGCACCCTGCTGCTCTCGGGCATCGGCAAGCCCTACGACCCGCGGACCGGCGAGGGGGTGGTTGGGCGCAACTACACCTATCAGACCACCGGCGGCCCGACCGTCTTCATGGACGAGAGCATCAACGTCAATCCGTTCATGTCCTCGGGCGCGCCGGGAACCATGATCGACGATTTCGGCGGCGACAATTTCGATCATTCCAATCTGGGCTTCATCGGCGGCCAGTATGTCGGCTCGATCATGACCGGAGGGCGCCCGATCGAGTTTCACCCGACCCCGCCCGGCACGCCGAAATGGGGGTTGGAGTGGAAGCAAGCGGTCGCGCGGCATTACAACCACACGATCGCGGTCCAGCAACACGGTACCTCAGCTCCAAGCCGGCTCAACTATCTCGACCTCGATCCCACCTACAAGGATGCGTGGGGTCAGCCGTTGCTGCGCATGACCTTCAATTTCCCCGAGAACGATATCCGCATGTCGCAGTACATCGCGGACAAGGTGGTCGAGATCGGCCGCGCGATGGGCGGCAAGACCGTGGTGCGCGGAGGGACCAAGCGACCCTACACGACCACAGTCTATCAAAGCACGCACAACTGCGGCGGTGCCATCATGGGAGACGATCCCAGGACCAGCGTCGTCAACCGGTACCAGCAGTGCTGGGACGTGCCGAACGTCTTCAGCCTCGGCGGTGCGTCGTTTCCGCAGAATATCACCTACAACTACACGGTTACCATCGGCGCGATCACGCTCTTTGCGCTCGATGCGATCAAGAACAAGTATCTGAAGGCGCCCGGACCGATGGTGCAGGCATGATCCTCGGCCGCATCCGATATGCTGCGGCCGCGGGCACGCTGATCGTCGGTCTCGGCTTGGCCGGCGTTGCCTCCCCGCAAACTTCGAGCGGCACGCATGCACCCGATCCCAGTCGCGGCGCCGTGATCGCAGCGCAGGGTACGGCCGCCGGTGCACCAGGCTGCGCGCAATGCCATGCCTTCAACGGCGCGTCCGACGGCAGTGGCGCGTTCCCGCGAATTGCCGGGCAATCGGCCTCCTACCTGGGAGATCAGCTGCGCGACTTCAGCTCGAGCGTGCGTGCCAACGCCATCATGACGCCGATCGCCAAAGCCTTGACACCGGACGACATCGCCGACGTGGCCGCCTATTATGCGGCGCTCCATCCTCCGTTCCCGCCGCTGCGCAATCCCGACCCGGCGCTGGTCAAGATGGGCGAGCAGCTCGCGAAAGTGGGCAGCGCCGAGCGGAGCATTCAGGCCTGCGATAATTGCCACGGACCGGGCGGCGTGGGCGAGCCGCCGGCGATTCCCTACCTGGCGGGCCAGTACGCGCCTTACGTCGCGCTCGAATTGCGGATGTGGCAGCGCGGCTTCCGCAAGAACAGTCCCGATCAGATGGCCGAAGTCGCCAAGCTGCTCAACGAGCAGGAAATCGCGGCGGTCGCGGCCTATTACCAGCAGGTGCGAGGATCCGCCGAATTGGCGGCATCGCAATAGGAGGCTTCATGTTGGGCGAGTCATCTGCGCCGCATGCTTCCGCCGCCAGCCCGATGGACCAGGCAGCCGAGCCGATCGACGCGCGCATGGCGGCGGCGCTGAAAGACGGGCCGTGCGGCGCACTCGTCCTCGCCAGCATCTCGGTGGGGCTGCTCTTCATCGGCTGGATCGCGTTTTATTTCCTCCTGTTCATGCCGCGAGGAAGCATTGGCTGACAATTTCACCAATCCGCTGAAGGAGCCGCTCCTGGAGGGAATCGTCCCGGAGCGCGAGGTAACTCGCAGCGAGAACAACTGGGTTGTCCTCATGGCAACCATGCTCGCAGCGATGATGGCGATCATGGTGGTGACGGGCATCACCCATGCGCTGCATCCCCCGAGCAACGTAGAGACCATCGATCCGACCACGTTGCATCTGGGCGGCGAATTTGCCGAAAGCAATCTCGGCACGGCGGCCGAGCCCGACGGCTCCGTCACGGTCAGGCTGATCGCGGAGCAGTATGCCTTCGTGCCGGATTGTACGCAGGTGCCGGTCGATACACCGGTAAAATTCCGCCTCACCAGTACCGACGTGATCCACGGCTTCCTGCTGCCCGCGACCAACGTAAACACGATGGTCATGCCGGGCTTCGTCGCCGAAGTCCGCACCAGTTTCACCCGGCCCGGCGTCTACGACATGCCGTGCCATGAGTTCTGCGGCGACGGCCATCACGGCATGCTGGCACGGGTCAGCGTGGTCGAGAAGGAAAAGTTTCCGCGCCTGAGCGCAGTGGAAAGGACAAGCTGTGCAAAACAGTAGCCGGCTGGCGCTTTATCACTACTGGGTCGCCTTTGCCGCCTTCCTGCCGGCGGTCGTGCTCGGCGCCTGGCAGATGCTCATGCGCAGCCCGCTGCCCGCGCCTCTTGACGACCCGAATGCGTATTACCTCTCGGTGACCCTGCACGGCACCGTGATGGCCTACGTGGTCACGACATTCTTTGCGATGGGCTTCGGCTATGCGGTCACGGCCACCAGCCTCGGCCGTCCCGTGCGCGGTGTCGCGGCAGCGTGGATCGGGTTCGTGATCTGCTTGATCGGCACCTTGATGGCGGCCGTCATCGTCCTCTCCGGACGGGCAACGGTGCTCTACACCTTCTATCCCCCGCTGCTCGGAAGCGCGTGGTATTACTTCGGTGTCCTGTTGCTGGTCGGCGGCTCGATGATCTGGGTCGCGCTGATGATCTACAACATGGCGGCGTGGAAGCGCGACAACCCGGGCAAGCCGGTGCCGCTCGCCATGTTCGCGATCACGGCGACCGCGCTGCTGTGGGCCTGGGCGGCAAGCGGTGTCATCGTGGAGCTGCTTGGCGTCGTTCTGCCGCGTTCTCTCGGCCTCACCACGCAGATCGATGCCGGACTCGCGCGCACGCTGTTCTCCGTGACCCTCCACGCGATCGTCTATTTCTGGCTGATGCCGGCCTATATCGCCTTTTACACATTGGTCCCGCAGGCGGCCGGAGGACGGCTCTATAGCGACACGATGGGACGTCTGACGTTCATCATGTTTCTCGTGTTTTCGGTTCCGGTCGGGATGCATCACCTCTTCGCCGACCCGGAGTACGGCGCCGGACTCAAGTTCGTCCAGTCGTTCCTGACCTTCTTTGTCGCTCTGCCGACGCTGCTGACAGTGTTCTCCATCTGCGCCAGCCTGGAGATCGCCGGGCGCGCGCGGGGCGGCCGTGGGCTCCTGGGCTGGATTGCGGCATTGCCGTGGGAAGAGCCGATGGTCCTTGCGGTCGCCCTGTCGCTGGTGATGCTCGGCCTCGGCGGGTTCGGCGGGCTCATCAACATGAGCTACGCCATGAACTCCATGATTCAC